>JAAFJB010000080.1 GCA_013297995.1 Chitinophagales bacterium
AATATTTGTTCCATTTAATTGCCACTGGTTGCCCGTTGTAGCACTAGAACTTAATACCGTACTATCATTTGTGCAGAAAGTCAAAGGTCTGTTATTGGTAATAGTGGCTATTGCAGGTAAAGCATTCACCACAACCGTTGTATTGGTTGAGGTTGAACTACAGCCTGATCCATTGGTAATAATGACTGAATAAATACCCCCAGACTTTACAACTAAAGTTTGACTGGTAGCACCACTAATATTTGTTCCATTTAATTGCCACTGGTTGCCCGTTGTAGCACTAGAACTTAATACCGTACTATCATTTGTGCAGAAAGTCAAAGGTCTGTTATTGGTAATAGTGGCTATTGCAGGTAAAGCATTTACCACAACCGTTGTAGTGGTTGAAACTGCACTACAGCCTGAGCCATTGGTAATAATTACTGAATAAATACCCCCAAATTTTATAACCAAATTTTGACTGGTAGCACCACTAATATTTGCTCCATTTAATTGCCATTGGTTGCCTGTTGTAGCACTAGATGTTAGAACTGTGCTATCGCCAGTACAAAAAGTCAAAGGTCTGCTATTGTTTACAGTTGGTATTGTAGGTAAAGCATTCACCACAACCGTTGTGTCATTAGATATTGCAAAACAGCCTACTCCATTGATAACAAAAACCGTATAAATTCCTGGTGTTTTTACAACCAAAGTTTGATTGATGCCACCAACAATATTATTCCCATTCAAAAACCATTGGTTGCCAGTTGTGGCACTAGATGTTAGAACCGTACTATCGCCAGTACAAAAAGTTAATGGTCTGTTATTGCTTAATAATGGTGTTGCGGGGGAAATATTTACTGTTAGGGTTAAAGTAGCAATACTATCAGCACCTGTATAACTTCCGTTTGGAAATGTTTTTGAGTAAGTGCCTGAATTTTTATAAGTTACTCCATTCCAAACCACAGAGTCGCAAATTGTTAAGTTAGTATTACTAGTAGCCGTATTTAGAGCTAAGGTAGTAGTTGAAATAATATCTGAATAAGCACCTATATCACCCAGACCTGTTTTAACAGCTCTTACTCGGTAAAAGTATTTAGTGTTTGCTGATAAGCCAGTTATTGGTTTTGTTGTTGCATTAACACTTAGACCATTATAACCAGCTAGGATTGAGGAGAATGCTGTATCAGAAGATAAATCAAGCAGATAATTTGATGCGACACCTATTGATGGGGCAGTCCAATTAGCCGTAAAACTATTCGAAGTAATGGCAGAGGCAAGGTTTGCTGTTGGAACAACCATTGCATAACTTTCAATCCAATTACTTGCAACACCAGTTAATGAAAAATTATTTAACAACCCATTGTTTGCAAAAGAAGATAAATCGTTACAAGCATAATACCCCGTATTTGAGCCACCTGCTACTCCATTATCAAATTTATAATATGCTAAGATATTGGAAGAATTATTACAAGCGCTTATTGTATTATTCTGATTAGTAGAAATTTGTGTAGCTGTTCTTGCCGTATTCCAAATTCTAACCTCATCAACTTTCCCATTAAAGAAAGTAGAAATATTTCTATCTGTTCCAATTAATAGATTTCCTGTATTTGATAAACTGGCCGTACCAACAATACTATTGGTAATATTTGCTTCCGCAATTCCATCAACATACAATTTAATATTGTTGGTTGCCCTTGTTATAACCAACGCCACATGGTGCCATTTGCCATCATTCAAATTGGTAGTGCCTATTAATCCATCGCCAGTGCCAATGCCAATAGTTGAATTTGTTAACTCTAAAGAAAGTTTGTTATTAGAAATAACCAACTGAAATCCATTTAAGTTAGCAGAAGTGGCTTTGGAAACAATTCCAGAAAAATCAATATTACCATTTAATGAAATCCATGCTTCCACTGTTATATCATTGATACCAAATTGTAATGAATTGGCATTAGGAACACTTATATAATTATTGGTTCCATTAAATTGTAACGCGTTACCCGGATCATTTTTGTAGCTTATTAAACTTAGATCATTTTTCCAAATAGTAGAAGCGTTGTTTTTGGCACAGCATAGTAAATCAGGTTTACTATCACCTGTAAATTCTCCCAAAAAAATATTATTCCAGCAACTTCCCAATGAATTGTTTTGCAGAACAAATCCACAACCATTATTAATTAATACTTGTCCGTTTGTAACCGAATTTGCAATATAAGCGTCAATGAATCCATCGCCATTCAAGTCTGCCAACCCGCCACCTGTGGTATTATTATTGAGACCCAAATTATAAATAATGCTTTCGGCTGAAAAGTTCCCAGCCCCATCATTTAAGCAAACCCTAAACCCCCAAACATTGTATCTATCAAATGTTATTACATCTAAATTGCCATCTCTATTCCAGTCAGATAGTTTAACAACACTAGTATATCGTGCAATAACTTGTGAAGAGGTAAAAATACCGGTACCATCGTTTTTCCATACTTCTGCGTTCCAGGAAGCAGCACCTGCAACTAAATCTATAAAGCCATCTCCATTAATATCACCCATATCAACTGAGGTTCTACCCGAAAGAAGAGAATTATTCGTAAATCGGCTTTTGTAAGCAAAGCTGGCATTACCCGTTGTTCCTGTATTTAACCAAACTTCGTTATAATCAGTCGCGGTAATATTGGCATTAAACCATACAATATCTTTTTTACCATCGCCATTTACATCCGCTATTTTAACTAAATTAATAGTAGCTGTTGAGGAGTTAAATTTCACTACCAAACTGCCTAACTGACTAAAACTACCCGTGCCATCATTAATGTAAATTTTACCATTATTAGCTAATACATCCGGATCACCATCGTTATCAATATCTGCTATATCAATACCAGCTTCTACAGGTAATGCGTTTAATGGAGTTGTATAAGTATTGGTAAAGTTACCCGGGGTACTGGAATTATTAAAGTAGAGACGGTAAACTCCTGACCAGTCTTTTGTAAGTATATCATTAAATCCATCTTTATTAAAGTCTGCCACAAAACCGTCCCTGAGTATATCAGCACTATTTGCAGAACCAATCGCACTTAATTGAGTAAAAGTATTGTTTTGAGCTTCTCCTTGGAGAGCTAACCCAAAGCAAACCCCTATTATGAGGGTATACCTAATCAAAACCTTTATATTAAAATACTTCATAGCAATTTATGCTTTATAGTCATTCAAAATCAACCTCAAAAAGGTGATCACAAAATATTGGTATTTATATATTATAGTAGAACACAACAATACACCAGCATGGATGATAATAAATTTAATAGTAACATTTTGGCGACCCTTTGTCACATTGTTTTTTATTATTATATCTCGATTCTGAGTAGAATTCACTAGTATATATAATAATATATATTTAAGTGAATAATTTGTAAAACTATTGTTTTTAAGAACTATAGTAAAAATAGTCATGTCATTTTGTGATAAACTGCAAGAATTCAGGGACGAAATGCCGACTTTAAGTATTATCACATACAAAATCAGGTTATTTGAATCAAATATGGCAACCATAGCCTTGAAATTGTTATTTTCAACAACCAAATGCGAATTAGCTTCTCCATATTCATATTAGTGATTTGTGCAATCCCAGTTTTGAGCCAATCAATTTATCCAAAATATATGGGCAAAGCCGATTGGAGAATTGCAACACCGCAATCGGCTCCCCAAATATTACCCGTAACTGTAAACCAATATCCTGCCATTAAAAAAAAACTAGTAATTGAATCACAAAAAATAAGTGAGCGAAAAATACACCCTACTACAATACTTATTCATAGGGGTGAAACAAAGCCGATTGTTGAACATTTAACAATAAGAAGCAAAAAAATAACAATCCCTAAGGTATTTCCTGCACCTCCATTAATGACTAGGGATAATGCTAAATTTAATATTTCATACATAAATAAGCAACGAGGTTATATTGGAGCCGGAGCGAATGATTTTGCCGAAGATAATGCACATAATATTTGGATAGCCAGCGGAAACACTTTAATAAAATATGATGGCTTTCATTATTACTTATACGATAAAAAAACTGGATTGCCAGATTTAGAAGAGCTAACCTTACTGTACGATAATAAACAAAGATTGTGGCTAGCCTCAAATAAAGGCGTTTACTATTTAAAAAACGATAGTATATACTACTTAACTAGTAAAGAAATAAACTTTTCAACCATTGCTTGTACAAAAGTACAACAAGATAGTAATGATAGAATTTGGATTTCGACCAAACAAAACGGAGCCATTTGTATGGATGACAAAACAATAAAAATATACGATGTAAATTGCGGTTTAAGATCAAACCATATCTATTCTACTTTGGTAGATAAAAAAGGGAATATTTTTTTAGGGGCAGATACTGGTGTTTATGAGATAGCACCTAATAAATTAAGGTTATTCTTTAGTAAAAATAAATTCCGAACCAACAGCTTCCCAAGTTTGTATGAAGATGCAGATGGTATATGGGTGGGAGGTTTTTTATCTGGTTTTTTTTAATGAATAATAAAGACACCCTGCAATACTCGGTAAACGGATCTTTTAACGAACGAATTTTTGACATTAAAAAAGCCCCCCATAACGGCCTTTGGATATCGGCCTACAACTTTGGCTTAGTGTATTTCGATAAAAAAAATTCTTTCACCATTACCGATCAAAACGGATTAGTAAATAACTTTCCCTTATTTCTGTTTGAAGATAGCTTCGAAAATTTATGGATAGCCAGCAATAACGCAGAGTTTTCTAGATTGAATGAAAACATTATTTATCAACAGCCTTACCAGCACCCAATTATAAAACAATCTTTAAAGGAAATTACAGATTACAAAAATGGGAAATGGATATTTACCTTTGGTAATGGCATTTTGCATCAATATGGCAATAATATTACTAACTATATTTATACAGACAGTAAAGGAAACGGCCGCTTTACTTACCCGTATGAAGGTATTGTAGACGCTGATGAAAGCGTTTGGATGGGCAGTTATACAAACGGTATTGTTAGGTTAAAAAACAACCTATTTATTACATATCTTTTTTCAAATTACTATGAACATCAAATTGTTACTTCTGTAAAAAAAGATGCGCTCAATAATATTTGGTTTTGTCCAACCAATTTTGGCTTAATTAAATATGATCATAATAAATTTTGGCAGTACACCAATCAATCTGGATTAGCGTCTAACACAGTAAAGAAAATTGCTACAGATAGTAATAAAAATATGTATTTTATTACCGACAATGGCTTTCAACGAATAGAAAAAAATAAATTTCAAACCTTATATATTAATAATCATCCAGTACAAAACGACATTACAGATTTCTTGTGGCTCAACCAGTACAACTATCTCATTGCAACAAATGATATGGGTATCATATATATCCATAACGACACCGCCTATAATATTTCCACATTAGAAGGTATTAGCTCGAATAACATAAAATCTATTTTAAAAGATAGAAACAATACTATTTGGATAGCAACAGAACAGAGCATTGAGTATTTTTACACAACAAATAGTTCTAAAATTAATAACCATAAAATATTTAGTCAAATAAATGGCTCTTATATAAGCAACGCATCAGTTGCGTTACTAGATTCTACTGGAATGCCCTATTGGCCAAGCAACCCTAACAAGATTATTTTCGACGAAAGGTTTCAAGTTAAAAAAATAAAACAGCCCATTATAAATTTTTCAAACTTTGAAATTAATGGTAAGCCAATTGATTCAAGCAAAGCAGTTTCCATTATGCCAAATGAGCAATTGAAAATTAATTATTCACTTGTGTATTGGGGAAGAGAAAATAATATTATTACTAAATATCTACTAGTATCAAAAAGGGCCGATACTACTGCTAATATTTTAAGTGAGAAAGGAATATTAAGTTTAAAAAACCTTAACCCTGGTACTTACAAATTATTGATACATGTACAAGATAATAATTTATCATTTTATTCTAACCCAATACATTTAAGAGTAAATAATTTTTGGTATAATACTTGGGTATTTAGGATTTTAGTACTCACTGTATTGATATTGGCTGTGTTAAGATTTTTTAAAACTAAAGCTAAAAAACAGGAAGCTTTAAACAAATTACTAGAAATAAAAGTTTCTGAACAAACCTTAATAATAAAAAAAGAAAAAGAAGATTTAGAAGAAAGTCAAAAAATTATTGAAAAACAAGTTTCTGAAAAAAGCCTACTTATTGAAGAGATAAATCATCGTGTAAAAAACAATTTACAATTTATTCTAGCAATGGTAGATATGCAAATGAGTACAGATGTTAACAAAGATTCAAAAAACCCACTTCTAAGCACATCAAGAAGAATCAATGCTATGGCATTGGTGCATGAAATGTTATATGACAATAAGGAGATTCAAGTGGTTTCAATAAAAAAATATGTTACTGAATTGCTTGCAAATTTAACCGAATTAGCTGTAAACAGCATGCAACCTGTTGAATTGAAAATTGAAGTAGCTGATCTAATACTTGATGCAAGAACAGCTACTTCCCTAGGCATTATTATTTCAGAATTGGCTAGCAACTCCTTCAAACATGCTTTTTATAATATTAGTGCCCCAATAATTTCTATTCAACTTATCTCTCATATTTTTAGTACCGAACTCGAACTTTCTGTTAGCGATAATGGAAACGGCATTACAAGATCGCATACAACCAACCAAGGGTTTGGCATGAAAATGATAGATATTTTTAGCAGGCAATTAGCTGGCAATTATTACATAAAAGATAGTGGACATTTTAGTTATAAATTAATTTTTAAATATAATTATGGCACAGAAAATAAAAATACTAATAGTTGAAGACGAAGTATTGATAGCAGAATATATTAAGCTAAACTTAAATTCGTTTGGATTTAGTGAGATTTATATGGCTCACAATAAAAAAAATGCTTTAGATGCCATTGAATTTATTAAGCCAGATTTAGCATTGCTAGACATACGCATGCAAGGAAATACAGACGGCATTGAAATTGCAAAACAAATTGATACTTCTAGTTCCATTCCATATATTTTTATAACTGCCAACTCAGATATTATTATTATTCAAGAAGCAGTTAAAACAAACGCAGTTGGGTATATTACTAAACCAATTAAAAAATCTGATTTATTTGCTAGTGTTCAAATTGCATTAAATGGCACAATAAATAAAAAAGATAACTTTTTTATAATCAAGTTTCTTTCATCAATTATTAAAATCAACTATGATGATATTAAGTATATCGAAAGCAGTGGCAACTATATTAATATTTATACCAAAGAGCAACAATATACAGATCGCCGATCACTTGAATGGGCAGAAGATCAATTACCTCGAAATCAATTTATGCGGGTTCATCGCTCCTTTTTAGTAAATATGCATTTGGTAAATAAAAAAAGTAGCAATGCGGTATTTATTATGGATGTGGAAATTCCCGTATCAAGAACTTATTCCCATAAATTATCAAATTATTTTAACCAAGAATAAACAAACTGAGCCTTTGGCACTGATTGCAAATTATTGTTCCCATCTACTTATCTTATCTCTTTCAACACTTTCCACATTTCATCTGCAACAAATTGATTGCCTACTGCATTCAGGTGAACGCGATCATAAGTTAGAAGCCCTTGCTCCTCATTTTTGGGATTATTGGCTATTAAATAATTGGTAAATTGTGTTCTTAAATCTACACAGGGAATGCGATTGATTTTGGCGTAATACCGCAACCAATTGCTGTACATATTCAACTCCCCATCTTGTTCATTAGAAAAATCTTTCCGCTCCCCTATTACCGATGGCGTACATACCACTACCTTGATACCTGCTGCTTGCATTTTTTTTACCATGGCTTCGTAAAACTCGGCATACTTTACAAAATCAGTGCCAGTTCCACTCAATCGCTTATGCCAAATATCATTAATACCCACATAAATCACTACCATATCGGGCTTCTTTTTCAACACATCTTCTTCCATTCGCAGGTAAAGGTCGGTAACTTTATTGCCACTAATTCCAGCCCCTACTAATTCATACTGGTTGCCTAAATTTTGCTTATTCAGCATATCTTCCATAAGTCGGATATAACCACCTGGGGCAGCCCCAGCTTCTGTAATAGAGTCGCCAAAAAAGACTACTTTTTTCTTTCGCTGTTGGTTAAAAGACATCAACATAATAGAAGTTAGAAATAAAGAAATTAGAATACACTTATACATATATATTGAATTTAAAATTCCCACCGTCTAATAAATATCCGTCATCACAGGTGTGGTTGAAAGCCCCATCAATTCTACAAAAGATCTTTGATTCACAATATAGCCATTCCCTTTGGCACAGAAATGCACTTTAAGGTTTTCTATACTCAATGGATTGCCTTCGGGTATATCGGCCATATTGCTGTGCATTATTTCGTGACCATCTACAATAATCACCAGCCCACTGCCGATTGCTTCCATCCTATTTCCATTGGTGATAAGCATTCCAGTATCTTCCCCCAACCCAATGCCAATACAGGAAGGATTGGCAGAAACTGCCTGTGCTAGTCGCGCAAAACGACCTCTTTTTTCAAAATGCGAATCAAAAATTACCTGATCCATAAAACCCAATCCAGTAGTAATTTTAACCTCTCCTTTTAAATGAGCCCTAGCTGCATTGCCTTCATAAATCATGGTATTGCTCATGGCCATAGCGCCCGCAGAAGTGCCTGCAATTACAAATCTTTCCTGCTGGTAGCGGGTATGCAATAGATTTAAAATTCTAGTGCCCCCAAAAATAGTAGTTAGTCTCAACTGGTTTCCACCGCTAAACATCACACAATCGCACTCTTTTATCCGCTGAATATACTCCGGATTTTGCGCGTCTTCCCTATTCCGAATATGCATTAGATTTACGTCGGTACAACCTATTTTTCCAAAGGCGTTGAGGTAATTTTCTCCTACTTCGTAGGGAATGGTAGAGGCGGTAGTAATCACTTCAATTTTAGCGGCAAATCCCCCTGATTCTGCTACAATTCGCTTTAAAATTCCCAGTTCAAAGAAGTTAAGATTGTTTCTAAAAACCTCTCCTTTTTCTGGCTCTGTACCTTTGTCTTCTGCTCCGCCAATAGCGATTAATTTTCCTTTGGGATTCTGCATGCTTACTAATTAGTGCAAACAAAAATAAGTGTTTTGAATTGGCTGATATCCACAAAAAAGGAATATATTTAAAACCTATACCATTCTACACCATTCATCAACAAGCAAGCGCAGCAACTACCCCCTTATGAGAATAGAAGAAATAAAAATTTTACGAGGCCCTAATTACTGGAGTATTAGAAGAACCGAATTAATCCAGATGAAATTAGACCTGGAAGAAATGGAACAGAAACCCACCAATACCATTGATGGGTTTTCGCAGCGACTGGCCACTTTATTTCCTTCTATGTATGCCCACCGATGCAGTGTGGGTAAGCCCGGTGGTTTTTTTCAGCGAGTTGAAGAAGGAACTTGGCTGGGGCATGTGATTGAACATATTGCCCTGGAAATTCAAACCCTTGCTGGTATGGAAACAGGGTTTGGTCGCACCAGGGGCACGGGAGAAGATGGTAAATATTTTGTAGTACTCAGTTATATAGAAGAAGATGCAGGGGTATATGCTGCAAAAGCAGCCGTGCGTATTGCTGAAGCTCTTGCTAATAATAAGCCTTATGATTTAACCGATGATATTCAATGCCTGCGTGAAATAAGGGAAGATACCCGCCTAGGCCCTTCTACTGGATGCATCGTTGAAGAAGCTGCCAAGAGAGGCATCCCACATATGCGCCTAAATAAGCAAAGCTTGGTGCAACTGGGATATGGTGTAAATCAGAAAAGAATTAGAGCTACTATTGCCTCTACTACTGGCAATATTGCCGTTGATATTGCTTGCAATAAGGAAGAGACAAAAAACTTATTGGAAGCAGCAGAAATTCCTGTGCCACGAGGTACGGTAGTAAGAACAGAATTGGGACTAGAAGAAGCCGTTGCAAAATTTGGCTATCCCCTTGTTATAAAACCCATTGATGGAAATCATGGCAAAGGCAATACCACCAATATTATTAATTGGGAGCAGGCTTTAAAAGCATTTGAGGCGGCTAAAGTATATGGCCGATCGGTAATTGTAGAACGTTTTATTACTGGTTTTGATTTTAGAGTTTTGGTGATCAACTATAAATTCATCTGCGCTGCACTGCGTACACCAGCATCTGTTTTGGGCGACGGGCAACATACCATTCAGTGGCTGATTGACGAAACCAATAAAGACTCGAGAAGAGGGTTTGGTCACGAAAAAGTACTCACGCAAATTACTGTGGATGGCAGCACCATGAAAATGCTAGAAGATATTGGCTATACCCTAGAAACCATTCAACCCAAAGGAGAATTGGTTTTACTAAAAACCACTGCCAACCTTTCTACTGGCGGCACTTCTAATGATGTTACGGATGAAGTGCATCCTGCTAATATTGTAATGTGTGAGCGCATTGCCAAAATTATTGGGTTGGATATTTGTGGTATTGATATTATGGCGCAGGATCTGCACACACCCGTAAATGAAAACGGAGGCGCTATTCTAGAAGTGAATGCTGCGCCCGGTTTCCGCATGCATATTGAGCCCGCAGAAGGGCTCCCACGCAATGTAGCAGAACCCGTAATTGATATGCTGTTTCCTGATAGAAGCAATGGCCGCATCCCCATTATTGCCATTACTGGCACCAATGGAAAAACCACTACAACGCGATTAACAGCCCATATTTCAAAAGCTGCTGGTAAAAAAGTAGGTTATACTACCAGTGATGGAGTTTATATTCAAAATCAATTATTGATGAAGGGCGATTGCACAGGTCCTCTCTCCTCTCAGTTTGTGTTGAAAGATCCAACAGTAGATTTTGCGGTTTTGGAATGCGCAAGAGGTGGTATCTTAAAGAATGGACTCGCTTTTCAATTTTGTGATGTAGCTATTGTTACCAATGTTGCAGAAGACCATATTGGTTTGGGTGGCATCAATAGCGTTGAGCAGATGGCGCGTGTGAAAGCCGTTGTTCCTGAAACCGTTTTTCCACATGGCTATGCTGTTTTAAATGCGGATGATGATTTGGTTTATGCCATGAAAAAAGATTTAAAATGCAATATTGCCCTCTTTAGTATGGATGAAAAAAATCCTCGTATTCAAGAGCATTGCAACGCAGGTGGCCTCGCCACTGTTTTTGAAAATGGGTATATAAGCATCTTAAAAGGTACTTGGAAAATAAGGGTGATGCTGGCGAAAGATATACCCATCACTTTTGAAGGGAAAGCAGTACATAATATTGCTAATACACTCCCCAGTGTGATGGCCACTTACCTATTTAAATCTATTACCATTGAAGATATAAGAACTGGCTTACAGACTTTTATTTCTAGCAGTAATACCACCCCGGGGAGATTGAACTTTTTTCATTTTAAGCATTTTACTTTCTTAGCCGATTTTGCCCATAATCCGCATGGATTAAGGTTGTTGGGAGATTTTGTGCAGAAGCTCGATTATCCCTATAAAGTAGGCGTAATTAGTGGCACAGGTGATCGTAGGGATGAAGATATTCGGGAATTGGGCGCTATTTCTGCCCGTTATTTTGATGAGATCATTATCCGTTGCGATAAAAATCTAAGGGGTAGAACCGCAGAAGAAATTATTGAACTATTGCAAGAAGGCGTTCGTTCAGTGAATCCTGACCTGCCTCAAATGGTTATTGCGAATGAAAATCTGGCATTAGAGTATATTTATGCCAACTACAAGCCCGGGGCTTTGTACACCATTATGTGTGATGTGGTGGCGGGTGCTTTAGATAAGATTAAGGAGTTGAAGGATAGGGAAGGTTATTGAGTTATTGGGTTGTTGAGTTGTTGGGTTATTGGGTTATTGAGTTATTGAGTTATTGGGTTATTGAGTTATTGAGTTATTGGGTTATTAACTTAATAACTTAATCAACTTAATAACTTAAAATATTTGGAACAATTGCTCACTAACCTTATTTTTGCAGCCCATTACAAAATAATGGACACGGATTGCCTGATAGTATAAGGGTAGTACAACTGATTTTGGTTCAGTATGTCTTGGTTCGAATCCAGGTCGGGCAACAAACGCCTCTCGCAACTCGGGGGGCGTTCTTTTTAGCGTGGGAATGGGGAGATCGCATGAGATATCATTACGCTTATCTGAATCCAAATAATCACATAATTCGGCCTTCAGCCACACGTTGCTTATACAATATATTATTGCTGCGTATTCGTTAGAATGTAACCCCCCCACCGATACCATATTGTAAAGTTGGATAGAACAAATGAGTTTTGCAAAAAGATATATTATGCAAAACAAAAAGGAGCAACGCGAACAAATGATGGTGATGATAGAAGAATGGCAAAC
>JAAFJB010000081.1 GCA_013297995.1 Chitinophagales bacterium
TATATCAGTGCTATGCAAATTGAAATACTAAAATCTAAAATTCATCACGCAGTTATTACAGAAGCCAACCTGCATTATGTAGGCAGCCTCACTTTAGATGAAGATCTGATGGACGCCGCTTCTATGGTTGAATACGAAAAAATTCAAATCGTGAATATGAACAATGGGGAACGCATTGAAACCTACCTAATTAAAGGAAAAAGAGGTACGGGGGTTTGTTGCTTGAATGGGCCTGCAGCCAGAAAAGGAGAAGTAGGTGATGTGGTGATTGTATTGTCTTATGCGCTGATTCCCGCTAATGAAGCCAAGAATTGGTCGCCCGTTATTGTATTTCCTGGGAAGGACAATTCATTAACCCAATAAGTTTTTTATGCGGGTTACGCTGATTGGTTCTGGTAATATGGCTACCTATTTGGGTAAGCAACTCTTTTTGAATGGGCATGCCATTGTACAAGTCTTTAGTCGCCAAATTCTCCACGCTGCTCAACTGGCAGCTATATTGAATGCTGAGCCCATTGATTCATTGGGGTTGATTCATCAGGAAGCCGACTGCTATATTATTGCAGTAAATGATGCTGCCATTGCAGAGATAGCAAAAACCATTTCCTTCCCCCAAAAATTGGTCTTGCATACTTCTGGTGCTGTTTCCAAAGATATATTGAGCAATATATCTAATTGCTATGGTGTGTATTGGCCTTTGAAAATGATTCGAAAAAACACCGAATTTTCTACTGATTTAACCGCAGTTATGGATGGAAATAATAAAGATACCCTTGAACAAATAAAGCAGATTTTTACGCCCTTTTCTACTATGCTTATTAACGCCGATGATGCTCTAAGAGCAAAAATGCATTTATTGGCTTCTTTCACCGCCAATTTCTCCAATCATTTGTATCGGCTTGCCGCTGATTTCTGTGCCGCGGAGCAAATTCCTTTTAGTATTTTCTATCCCATCATTGAAGCAACTGCCACTGCTATTCAAACGCAGGAACCCCACTTGTTGCAGGCTGGTGCTGCGTTCAGGGCTGATGCTTCTACTATGCACCAGCACTTGACTTTACTACAAAACCATCCTTCTATGCAGGAATTATACAGGGCTATTAGCAATAATATTTTATCTACCTACCACCCTTCAAAAAATATTTCAGAATGCAGATTGTAAAAACCGCTGTTGATTTAAACCAAGTATTAAATAGTTTTAGGCAACAGCAAATTGGTTTTGTCCCTACCATGGGGGCATTGCATGAGGGACATATTTCATTAATTAAAGCCAGCAAATCTCATTCAAACACAACGGTTTGTAGTATTTTCATCAACCCAACCCAATTCAATCAAAAAGCTGATTTTGAAAACTATCCCATCACCCTAACCGAAGATATTGAGCTATTGGAGCAGGCTGATTGTGATATATTGTTCCTGCCTTCTTTAACAGAAGTATACCCAAATGGAACTGCCGCCATAAAACCTTACCCGCTGGGTAATTTAGCCAATATACTGGAAGGCGCATTTAGGTCCGGCCACTTTGAAGGTGTTTGTCAAGTGGTTGACCGCCTCTTAGAATTGGTAATTCCCCATTTTATTTTTATGGGACTAAAAGATTTTCAACAGTGTAAAGTAGTGGAGCAATTATTAAAAATGCCCCATTTAAACCACCAAGCTAAACTAATTACTTTGCCTACTTTACGTGAGCAATCTATGCTGGCCATGAGCAGCCGTAATAGGCGACTTACAGCCGATGAATTAGAAAAAGCTGGGGAACTTTATCAGTCGCTTTTGTACGTTCAAAATGCACTAATGCCGGGTAATGAAAAAGCTTGTTTGCAAAAAGCGGCTGACAACCTATTGCAAAACGGGTTTGATTCGGTGGACTATATAGCGCTGGCAAATGCCCATAGCTTTGAATTGGTAACTCATTGGGATGGGCTAGAACCTTTGGTGGTATTGGGTGCGGCTTTCTTACATGGGGTTCGGTTGATTGATAATCTAATTCTGCCTGTCCATTTAAAGGGACTTTATTAACTTTACATCTTGCATATTTTATTCTAACGTAGAGGTATGCCATTCTAAACACTTATTATACCCGTGTTATGGCCACTCCGCATAAGTCTATTTCAAGAATCACCACTTATACCATCAGACAGATGAAGAAGAGTGAACAAAAAATTGCTATGCTTACCGCATACGATTTTTCTTTTGCTCAATTAATTGACCAAGCAGGAATTGATATTATTTTGGTGGGCGATAGTGCTAGTAATGTAATGGCTGGTCACGAAACAACAGTGCCCATTACCTTAGATCAAATGATCTATCATGGGGCATCGGTTGTAAGAGCTGTGAAGCGGGCATTGGTGGTGGTTGACCTGCCTTTTGGAACTTATCAAACCAATACCGAGTTGGCCATGCAAAGTGCCATTCGGGTGATGAAGGAAACAGGTGCTCACGCAGTAAAATTAGAAGGTGGTGAATATATGGCATCTACTATTCTTAGCCTTGTGCAAGCTGGTATTCCCGTGATGGGGCATATTGGTTTAACACCCCAAAGTATTTACCAATTTGGAACCTATAAAACCAGGGCTTCTAATGAAACCGAAGCAGAGCAATTAATGAAGGATGCCCTTGCTTTGGAAGCGGCTGGTTGTTTTGCTATTGTAGTAGAAAAAATTCCATCCGCCCTTGCACAAAAACTAGCAGCCAGCATTTCCATTCCACTAATCGGCATTGGCGCTGGGCCTTATTGCGACGGTCAGGTATTAGTGATGCACGATATGCTGGGTATTCAGACTGATTTTACGCCCCGCTTTATTCGCCAATATGCCCAATTGCAATCGGTAATTATAGGTGCGGTGCAACAGTATGCAGCAGACGTAAAAAGCCAGTCTTTTCCCAACCAGTCTGAGTGCTACTAATATCAGCGCACATTGGGTAGTTTGGAGGAAGCATCCCATTTTCTATATTCTTTATACCAAGAACTATTCCAGAGTTGATAGCGTGGGATGATGGTTTCTTCTAGTCGCTTTAAAAAATCAGGATAAGATTTTTGAGCAGATGGAGTCCACAAAGTCTCACTCAATGCAGTCATTCTTGGCAATACCATATAATCTACTTTCTTTTCATTCTCCATATATTCTGTCCATACATTGGCTTGCCCCCCAATAATTTTATTTTCAAGGCCCTTATCCAAAATGGCTTTTGGAATGGGTTCGTAATTATACACAGCTTCTAAAGGGTTATAGCCATGAATGGAGAGACTATCATTGGGGTTTTGCGATTGGTAGTGATCAAAATACAAAGGTTTGCCTGGGGTATTGATTACGCTAAAACCTTTACTAGCAGCATCTATGGCTTGTTTTTCTGTACCCCAGTTCATTACAATAGTTGTGGTATCAAGTTCCCCTTCATTAATTTCATGCCAGCCAATGGTTTGTCGCCCTTTTGATTTTAAAAACTGGGCAATAAATTCTATAAAATAAGTCTGTAGTGCGGTCTCGTTTTTTAACCCATTCAACCTCATAAAAGCTTGTGAGGCAGTATCTTGTTTCCACCAAATTTTGCTGCATTCATCACCGCCCACATGAATGTATTTTGAAGGAAAAATTTCGAGTAATTCTTCAAATACTGATTCTAAAAAACTAAAAGTCTCGGGCTTGGGTGCCAGCACATTATTCTGTCTATTGTACATGCCCCAAGTAGTGGCTACATTCCAAGTGGTATCGGGCTTTGTGCTGAGTTGGGGATAGGCGGCAATAACGGCTCTGCTATGACCGGGAATATCAATTTCGGGAATGATATTAATGGCTCTTACTGCGGCATAATCAACCACTTCTTTTATTTCTTTTTTAGTGTAGAAGCCACCATAAATGGTGGAGTCGTATTTTGGTGGGTTGTCTTTAAAATGACCGATCAAGGTAGCTGCTCTCCAAGATGCGATGCTATTGAGTTTGGGATAATTTTTCATCTCCATTCTCCAGCCCTGATCGTCGGTTAAATGCCAATGAAAAGTATTGAATTTATGAAAAGCCAGGTAGTCGATATACTTTTTAATATAACTCAACGGAAAAATATGGCGTACTACATCTAAGTGCATGCCACGGTAGCTAAAGCGAGGGTAATCGTTTATTTCAAGGGGAGATAATAAAGCGGTTTTTGATTCATATATTGGTAACAATTGCAAAAGGGTTTGGGTGGCGTTCACCAATCCCCTGGCATCATTCACCCGAATAAAAATTCCATTGGCCTTGATAGATAATTGGTATTGTTCAGTATGCTTTAGTGTGGAGTCTTCAATAATAGTGATGGCTGCAAGACTACGATTACTGGTTTTGGCAATTGATAAATCTAGTTGTATTGCACATTGTTTTTGTATGGCTTCACATAAATAATTGGCTTGCACCCTAAATTTTTCTGGGGCAATCATTGGGAACTCAGTTTTCAACCAAAATGCTTTCCCTTTGGGTTGAATTACACTAACTGGTTTTGGAATAATAGAAAGGGGAGATTGGCTAAATACATTCAATACAATCAATAAAACAATTGCAAAAGTGAGTGTTATCTTCATGGGTTAATTTTTATTGATTTCATTATTATACAGCGGCTTTAAAATCTTTGGATCATAAAATTACCGAATTGCTGCACCATTTGGTAATTTGCAGCATGAATACACCCATTTTTATTACAGGAATTGGTACAGATATCGGTAAAACCTTGGTATCTGCCATAATAACTGAGGCATTAGAAGCGGATTATTGGAAGCCAGTACAAGCAGGATTTGCCGATGGTACAGATGCAGAAAAAGTGACTTCACTGCTCAGCAATAAAATTTCTGTGGTGCATCCAGAACTCTATAAACTTGCACTGCCTGCATCTCCTCATATTGCGGCAAGAGAAGAAAAAATAGAGATAGAAGTGGTAAAATTATTGCAGCATGCACAAGCGCTTCAAACACAAATAAATGGAAAGCAATTGTTGATTGAAGGTGCTGGAGGTTTGCTTGTGCCTTTGCATAAAAATTTATTGCTGGTAGATTTTATTAAACTTTTACAGGCCAAGGTAATTCTTGTAAGTAGAAATTATTTGGGTAGTATTAATCATTCTTTGTTAACTGCAGCTTTTTGTAGATCGAATGATATTAATGTTTTGGGATGGATTTTTACGGATAGTTATATGAGTTATGAAGACGAGATTGTGGCATGGAGTGGCTACCCTAAAATTGCCAGCATCCCCAAGCTGGTCAATATAGATCAGCAGACCATTCTTGCAGAAGCAAAGCGGATTAAACCCATGTTGATTAAAGCAGGTTGTTGATATGTTAAAATCAGATTTAAGAAAGGAATACAAACAAAAGCGGAGACTACTAGATGGCAGGGAGCGACTGCGCCGCGATGATTTATTGTTGTTACAGTTTCAGCAGCTCAATTTTACTGGGATACAAACCGTACTCACGTATTGGCCAATAGCCAATCATGCAGAACCCAATACCCATTTGTTTAATGGATACCTTAGGCATATGCTGCCGGATATTAGTTTTGCTTATCCGGTGGTTCAAAATGAAACGGATATAAATGCGGTATTAATTAGCGAAGAAACCGTTTATCAAACCAACCAATGGGGCATTACAGAGCCTGAAGCAGGCTTGGTAATTGCGCCAACAGCAATTGATATGGTGTTGGTGCCCTTGCTGGTATTTGATGAAAAAGGATATCGGGTAGGGTATGGGAAGGGTTATTACGACCGATTTTTGTCGCTTTGCAGCCCTAATACATCCATTATAGGCTTTTCTTATTTTGAACCCATTCCATTCATTAGCGACACCCATGAATTTGATATACCTTTGAGCCTCGGAATCACCCCGCAGCATATCTATGAATTTTAATACTATTTTTCTCACTTCGTTTCGCGTTTTGCTTCTACCCATTGCTGTTGTTTATGGGCTGATTATTATGATTAGGAATCGTTTGTTTGATAAAAAAATAATTGCTTCTGCTGCATTTAATTTCCCTGTTATATGTGTCGGAAATATTGCTGTGGGTGGAACGGGCAAATCGCCCATGGTAGAATACTTACTTGAATTGTTGAGTCCCCATTTTAAAATGGCCACTTTAAGTAGGGGTTATAAAAGAAAAACAAAGGGTTATGCATTGGCCAATAGTACCACAACTGCGCTTGAAATAGGAGATGAGCCTATGCAGTTTGCAACAAAGTTTCCGCAGGTAGCGGTAGCAGTGGGGGAAGATAGAATTGTAGCAATACCTTATCTATTGCAAGATCATCCAGCTTTGGAAGCAATTATACTCGACGATGCTTTTCAACATAGAACGGTTCGTGCAGGATTTAATATTTTGCTCACCGATTACAACAATCTGTATACAAAAGATTTTTTTCTACCTACCGGCGATTTAAGGGATGAATGGGCTGCTGCTAAAAGAGCAGAAGTGATAATTGTAACCAAATGTCCCCCCCAATTATCTACTACAGAAAAAGCTACCGTGTTACGAGAGCTAAAACCTTTGCCCTTGCAGCGGGTATTTTTTAGTACCATTGAATATGGCATACCTTATCATATTTGCAATAGAGAATTGCCGTTGAATATTACCACGAAATATGAAGTATTGCTGGTTTGTGGCATTGCCAATCCCAAACCATTAAAAGAATTTTTATTGCATCATACCCATGCGTATTATCAGCAGGATTATGCTGATCACCATATTTTTTCTGTGGATGATTTAGTAGAGATTAAAGAAAAATTCAGTCAGATTACCGCAGATAAAAAACTAATTCTCACCACAGAAAAAGACGCCATGCGGTTAATAAAATATAGAGACGAATTACTCAATATCCCTTTTTATGTGATGCCCATTAAGCATACCATTCTTTTTAATGAAGGTGCACAGCTAGATGAAATGCTGGTACAATTCATTCGTAATTTTACTTTTAATCCTTCCTTATGAGTCCCAAAAAAACAAAATCAAAACAAAAGCAAAAAGCCAAGACCATTACGGTTCAAACCATAAAAGGCAAATTAGATGTAACCCGCTCTGGTATTGGTTATGTAGTGGTAGATGATGCGTCGGGTGATGTATTGGTTCGTCCCAACGATTTTTTTACTGCATTGCATGGTGATATAGTAAGGGTGAAAGTGATTAAAGAAAATGCGCGGACTGGAAAAAAAGAAGGCAAGATAACCGAAGTGGTAGAGCGTAAGCAGACTGAATTTATTGGTCACTTACAAGTATCGGCGCACCACGCTTTTTTTGTGCCTGATACCGATAAGCCCATGCCAGATCTCTATATTCCCATGCATGAATTGAACGGAGCAAAACACAAAGATCGGGTGGTAGCGCGACTGGTGAAGTGGGATAAAGACGATAAGAAACCAGTAGGAGCGGTGGTAAGTATTATGGAAGCGGACAATGAAAATGATGCTGCCATGAAAGAGCTATTGGCAGAAGCAGGATTCCCTTTGAGTTTTTCAGCAGATATTTTAGCAGAAGCTGCTCGGTTAAATGATACCATTGATGAAGCTGAAATTGCGCTTCGTAGAGATTGTAGAGAGATACTAACTTTTACGATTGACCCTATAGATGCAAAAGATTTTGATGATGCCATTTCATTTCGCAAATTGGGTGATGACAAATATGAGATAGGCGTTCATATTGCAGATGTGAGCCACTACCTGAAGCCTGATACGGAATTGGATAAAGAAGCATATAAAAGGGCTACTTCTGTGTACCTGCCCGATCGGGTAAACCCCATGTTGCCAGAAAAAATTTCGAATGAATTGTGTTCATTAAGGCCGCATGAAGACAAACTTTGCTTTGCCGTTGTATTTCAGGTAAATGCACAAGGGGAAGTAAAGCAATATTGGATTGGGAGAACAGTAATACATTCCAACCATCGGTTTGCCTATGAAGACGTGCAGCAGATTATTGAAACCAAAGCGGGCATGCACCAAGATGAAATATTGTTGTTGAATGATATGGCGCAGTTGTTGCGCAAGAAAAGATTTAGTAAGGGTGCTATTAATTTTTCTTCACAAGAAGTACGGTTCAAGCTAGATGAGCATGCAGTACCCATTGGTATTGTGCTGAAAGAAAGCAAGGAAGCGCATCAACTGATAGAAGAGTTTATGTTGTTGGCCAATAGAACGGTTGCCGAAAACATAGCCAAACAACATATCAATAAACAAGCTATTCCTTTTCCATATCGCGTGCACGATCGGCCTGATCAAGACAAGCTGGCTCCTTTTATTCAGTACGCTAAAAAGTATGGACATATTTTTGACACAACCACCCCACAAGCCATTGCTAAAAGTTTCAATACCATGCTGGCAGATGCAAAGGGTAAGCCCGAGCAACAGGTGCTGGAGCAATTGGGTATTCGTACCATGGCTAAAGCTATTTATACTACGGAGAATATTGGGCATTATGGCTTGTCGTTTGAGCACTATTGCCATTTTACTTCTCCCATACGTCGCTACCCCGATGTATTGGTGCATCGGGTGCTAGAAACCGTGCTGGCAGGTAAGCCTTTGGCGGATAAGAAAATGCCCGAAAAATGCAAACATAGTAGCGAGCGTGAGCGAGCGGCTATGGAGTGTGAGCGTGCTGGGAATAAATACAAGCAAGTTGAATTTTTAAAAGCCCATGTTGGAGAAGTGTTTGAAGGTGTGGTAAGTGGGGTTGCCAGTTTCGGGTTTTTTGTAGAAACGGTTGATCATAAATGTGAGGGTTTGGTAAGCATAGTAAGCCTCAGCGATTTCGATGATTTCAGGTTGGTAGAAAGCGATTATAGTCTCGTAGGCAAAAGAAGCGGCCGTGTATTTAGAATGGGCGACCGATTGTCTATTCGAGTAGTGGCTGCCAACTTAGAAAAACGCCAACTCGATTATGAGTGGGTGCTGGGAGAGTAAGCGAGTATGATAGATTTGCTATACCTACCATCCACTAGCCAGTACATCGGCAAGGTGTACTACTTTTATCTTTTTTGAATGGTGCTTGGCGCATCCATCTATATGCATGAGACAGCTCATATCAGTACTGATTAAATAATCGGCTCCAGTTGCATTGGCATTGGTTATTTTTTGATCCCCCATGGCAATACTGATGGGCTCAAACTTAACTGCAAAAGTACCACCGAAACCACAGCAGGTTTCTACATCATTCATTTCAACCAGTTCTAGTCCACCCACCTTACTCAATAAACGACGGGGCTCTGTTTTTATATTGCATTCTCTCAATGCAGCACAACTATCATGATAAGTTGCTTTGCCTTCAAATTTAGCACCAAAGTCATCTTGCTGTAAAATATTGACTAGAAAATCAGAAAACTCATAAATTTTTGCACCTGTTTTTTCTGCTAATACTTTTTGTGGGGAATTTCCAAAAAGTTGTTTGTAATAATTTTTTACGAACCCAACACAGCTTGCACTGGGAGCTACAATATATTCTGCAGTTTCAAAATCTGCCAAGAATTTGCTGCATACCTCTTTTGATTCATCATGAAAGCCAGCATTAAAAGCGGGCTGACCACAGCAGGTTTGGTTGGTATTGTATGAAACCATACAACCCGCTTTTTCCAATACTTTTACCATATTGAATGCAACATCGGGATACAATTGATCAATAAAGCAGGGAACAAAAATTTGTACTTTCATAAATGTATTTCTATTGATTTTGGCTGAAGAAATAGCCAGTCAACTTATTTAAAAGACCGGTTTAACGCAATCATTTTAAGCGCAGTAACGGCAGCTTCTTCTCCTTTATTACCATGTATACCACCCATTCGCTCTTTGGCCTGCTCTTCTGTTAGAACGGTTAATACCCCAAAAATAACAGGTGAGTCAATTGATAAATTTAGTTGTAAAACGCCATCTGTAACTGCTTTGCATACATAATCAAAATGTGGCGTATCGCCTTGTATAATAGCACCAAGGGTTATATAAGCATCGGGCATTTTTTTACAGTAAGCGTAATGATTTTTTACGGCAAATGGAATTTCAAAAGCGCCCGGCACGGTAATTACCTTACACCCAACACCTTTTGCCATCAGTACTTGGCGTGCTGCTTTAGCCAGTGCATTTACAATAGCACTATTCCATTCGGTTTTAACGATAACTACAAAGGCATCCTCCATAACGGGGATGCCTTTGTATAGATTTATATTTCCTTTAGTGGCCATTATTCAGCAGTAAAATCGTTTTTTTCAATGCTTAAGCGATAAATATATTTGTCCACTTGAGATCCTTTCTCAGTTTTTGGAAATTTGGTTTTCAACGATTGGTATAAAGCCAAAGCGTCTGTTGATTTACCCATTGTTTCTAATAAAAGTGCAGCACGAAATAAATATTCGGAAGAATTGGCTTCGTCTTTTTCAAAGCTGGTGGCTGCTTTTTTATATGCAGCAACAGCGTCTTCTTTTTTATTAGTTTCAGCTAAAGCGTCACCGAGACAGCCAGTGGCCAACAACTGAATTTGTTGTGCATCAGTAGAGAAATCTTTTAAGTATTTAATGGCATTGTTGAAATCGCCTAGCTTTAAATAACTTACACCAGCATAATAATGGGCGAGGTTTGCCGCTTTTGTACCGCTGAAATTATTAATAACGTTTAACACACCTTTGTATTGACCATCACCATTTAAAACCAACGCTGATGAATCTACAGCAAAATATTGTTCAGCTTTAAACAAAGCCTCCGAAGCTTTTGCTTCTTTAGGTTGTTGTATATAAGTTTGGTAAGCAAACCATCCGCCAACAACTACCGCCCCTGCCAGTAAGCCCGTGATGAAGGGTTTTTGAAACTTCTGCCAAGTAGTTTTCACGGAATCCAAGGTTTGGTTTAGGGCTAGTTCAGTGTCTTGTTTATCGCTCATTTGTTTTGTTTAAATAATTAATCGTTTGTGAAATCCTTCTACCTTAACTAGTCCACAATAAAAGGATAATCCTGATCTACGTAAACGTCTTTCAACAATTCATCGTCAGCAGGCCATGGACTTTCTTCCGCAAATTTTACACTTTGTTCAACAATTGCATTTATCTTCTGGTCAATTGCATCTAAATCTGATTGAAGGGCAAATCCATTTTCTAAAATGGTATTGGCTACTTTGGTAATTGGGTCTTGGTTCTTGTATTCATCTACTTCGTCCTTAGATCTGTACTTCTGAGGATCAGATACAGAGTGCCCTTTGTATCGATAAGTTTTCATTTCAAGCAGGGTAGGACCACCACCTTCTTTGGCTCTTTTTACAGCTCTTGCTACACTATCGTGAACCAGTTCCGGCGTCATACCATCTACTTTATCGGCAGGCATTTCGTAAGCATCAGCCAACTTATAAATATCCACTACATTACTGGTACGTTCTATAGAAGTTCCCATTGCGTAGTTGTTGTTCTCACAAATGAAAATAACAGGAAGTTTCCAAAGCATTGCCAAATTAAATGTCTCGTGCAATATACCTTGACGGGCAGCTCCATCTCCAAAATAACAAAGCACCACATTATCAGTGCCCTTGTATTTTTCTGCAAATGCCAATCCCGCACCTGTTCCTATTTGCGCGCCAACAATACCGTGACCTCCATAGAATTTGTGTTCTACACTAAAAAAGTGCATTGATCCACCTTTTCCTTTGGCACAGCCAGTTGCTTTACCATATAGCTCTGCCATACAAGAATCAGCAGACACTCCTTTGGCAAGTGCTAGGCCATGGTCGCGATAAGCAGTAATAAACGGGTCGTTGGGGCCAGTAGCAGTCATGCAACCAGCCGCAATGGCTTCTTGGCCAATATAAGCGTGAAAGAATCCGCGGATTTTTCCAGCCATTTTATACATTTCTTCCGATTTCAGTTCAAACTGACGGATGAGCTGCATCAGCTCGTACCAATAGAGGTAGGTTTCTTTTGAAAATTTTGTAGACAATGGTTCAAAATTTTGAAGCGCAAATATAGGTGATAATGTCGATAGAAAATAGCGCATAGTTTTCCACCTTCAACCCAATTTTTTTTAACAGTGGCTAAGAAGCTGTTTGAGTTAATTATTTGATATCCCTTATGTTATTTTTGGGGCTGCAACTGCGTTGAATTTTTCGCCTTAGGCGTTTAGACTAGGGCTACAAAATTCGCCTTGTTTCGCTCCCAAAAATATCCATAATCTATTCTAAACAAATAACTCAAACAGCTTCT
>JAAFJB010000082.1 GCA_013297995.1 Chitinophagales bacterium
AGCGTAGTTTTGCCAGCATCAGGGTGACTAATTATCCCGAATGTTCTTCGTTTGGTAATATTTTGTATATCCATAAATTAAATAAAAAAATAAACATAAAAAAACCCCACCAAAAGGTGAGGTTAATTTAAAAATCCGGCAACAACATACTTTTCCAGGTTTTACCCCAGTATCATCTGCGCAATTGAGCTTAACTTCTCTGTTCGGAATGGGAAGAGGTGGACATCAACGCTATAATCACCAAAAATATCATATAAGTTCTTAATACATAAGTATTTGACATAAATTGAAAAAAAACAAGTTACAACTAACCACAACTATTACTAGAATATTGTAATTTTTTATTGTTTAAGTCTACGGGTAATTAGTATTGCTCAACTATGATGTTACCATCTTTACATTTACAACCTATCAACGTAGTAGTCTTCTACGACCCTTAAAGGAAGTCTCATCTTGAGGTAAGTTTCGTGCTTAGATGCTTTCAGCGCTTATCTTGTCCGTACATAGCTACTCTGCACTGCAGCTGGCGCCACAACAGATACACCAGAGGTACGTCCAACCCGGTCCTCTCGTACTAAGGTCAGATCCTCTCAAACTTCCAACGATCACATCAGATAGGGACCGAACTGTCTCACGACGTTCTGAACCCAGCTCGCGTGCCACTTTAATGAGCGAACAGCTCAACCCTTGGGACCTTCTCCAGCCCCAGGATGTGACGAGCCGACATCGAGGTGCCAAACCTCCCCGTCGATATGAGCTCTTGGGGGAGATCAGCCTGTTATCCCCAGCGTACCTTTTATCCTATGAGCGATGGCCCTTCCATACAGAACCACCGGATCACTATACTCTACTTTCGTACCTGCTCGGCTTGTATGCCTCACAGTCAAGCTCTCTTGTGCTATTACACTCTACGTACGGTTACCAAGCGTACTGAGAGAACCTTTAGAAGCCTCCGATACAATTTTGGAGGCGACCACCCCAGTCAAACTACCCACCATGCAATGTCCCAACATTGTTGGTTAGACTCCAAGTAAATAAAGGGCGGTATTTCAACATTGACTCCACCATGCCTAGCGACACAGCTTCAAAGTCTCCCGCCTATCCTACACATCATTTACCCAAAGTCAATGCAAAGCTATAGTAAAGGTGCATGGGGTCTTTCCGTCCCGATGCGATTAACCGGCGTCTTCACCGATACCACAATTTCACCGAGCTCACGGTTGAGACAGTGCCCAGATCGTTACACCATTCGTGCAGGTCGGAACTTACCCGACAAGGAATTTCGCTACCTTAGGACCGTTATAGTTACGGCCGCCGTTTACTGGGGCTTCGATTCAATGCTTCGCTTACGCTAACATCCCCTCTTAACCTTCCAGCACCGGGCAGGTGTCAGGCCTTATACTTTATCTTTCGATTTTGCAAAGCCATGTGTTTTTGATAAACAGTCGCCTGGGCCATTTCTCTGCGGCCTCACCGAAGTGAGGCACCCCTTTTCCCGAAGTTACAGGGTTAATTTGCCGAGTTCCTTAACCGTGGATCACTCGAGCTCCTTAGAATATTCATCCCGACTACCTGTGTTGGTTTACGGTACGGGCTTATGCAGGAGCTTTTCTTGGAAGAGATTTTGTAACTTCGCTTTGTCCGAAGACTCTGCTCAACGTACTATTCCGTCAGTACGTAGTTACCACGTCTCTCCGTCCCTCTCTGCTGGTACAGGAATATTAACCTGTTGTCCATCGACTACGCTATATCGCTTCGCCTTAGGTCCCGACTAACCCTGATTCGATTAACGTTGATCAGGAAACCTTAGTCTTTCGGAGTGCAGGTTTCTCGCCTGCATTATCGTTACTTATGCCTACATTGGCTTTTCTAATCGCTCCAGCATAGCTCACGCTACACCTTCTATGCAATTAGAATGCTCCCCTACCGATCGTATTTCAGATCCCATAGCTTCGGTAATAATCTTGATGCCCGTTTATCATCCACGCTCAATCGCTCGACTAGTGAGCTGTTACGCACTCTTTAAATGAATGGCTGCTTCCAAGCAAACATCCTAGCTGTCTTTGCGATTGAACCACGTTAGTTCAACTTAGATTATATTTGGAGACCTTAGCTGATGGTCTGGGTTCTTTCCCTCTCGCCCTCGGACCTTAGCACCCAAGGGCTCACTCCCGCATATATGTCAGTAGTATTCGGAGTTTATCTGAGCTCGGTAGGCTTTGACACCCCCTCACCCAATTAGTAGCTCTACCTCTATGACACTCAACTGCGAGGCTGTTCCAAAAAACATTTCGGGGAGTACGAGCTATCTCCCAGTTTGATTAGCCTTTCACCCCTACCCACAGGTCATCCCGTAGCTTTTCAACGCTAATGAGTTCGGACCTCCATGTCGTGTTACCGACACTTCATCCTGCCCATGGGTAGATCACTCAGGTTTCGCGTCTGCCCCCACTAACTGCACGCCCTATTCAGACTCGCTTTCGCTTCGGCTTCGAACCTTAAGTTCTTAACCTTGCTAGTGAGGAGCAACTCGTAGGCTCATTATGCAAAAGGCACGCTATCACGGCACAAAGCCGCTCTAACCGCTTGTAAGCGTATGGTTTCAGGTTCTATTTAACTTCTCTATTCGAGATTCTTTTCACCTTTCCTTCACAGTACTAGTTCACTATCGGTCTCTCAGTAGTATTTAGCCTTACCAGATGGTGCTGGCAGATTCACGCAAGGCTTCTCCGACCCCGCGCTACTCAGGATACTGCTATGTTCATATTGTTTACGTGTACGGGACTATCACCCTCTATCGTCTGTCTTTCCAAACAGTTCTACTTAGCTTTATGCAACAATATCGCAGTCCTACAACCCCAACAATGCCGAAACATTATTGGTTTGGGCTCTTCCCGTTTCGCTCGCCACTACTCAGGGAATCATTATTATTTTCTCTTCCTCCGCTTACTTAGATGTTTCAGTTCAGCGGGTTGTCCTTATGTTCCAATAAATTGGAAGGGTTTCCCCATTCGGATATCTGTGGATCAACTCTCTTTGGCAAATCCCCACAGCTTTTCGCAGCTTAACACGTCCTTCTTCGTCTCTGAGAGCCTAGGCATCCCCCATACGCCCTTAGTAACTTAATCCTTATTTGTAATATTCTAATTTACAATTGTGGTTAATTGTTTTGTTTTTTTTCAATATGTCAAAGAACTTATTCCTTATAAAGGAATGGTGGAGAATATCGGAGTCGAACCGATGACCTCCTGCGTGCAAGGCAGGCGCTCTAGCCAGCTGAGCTAATTCCCCAATAGCGGTGTAGTCCCGGGCAGATTCGAACTGCCGACCTCTACATTATCAGTGTAGCGCTCTAACCAACTGAGCTACGAGACTATTTTATTAGTCTTATTAACTCAAGAGGAGATTACCTCCTGATAATTCTGCTAATGGGATTTTTTTATTTATTTTTTAGAACTATTATTTTTTGAAGATAAAATGAAATAGCAAACTTCAAATCTAGAATCTCTAGAAAGGAGGTGGTCCAACCACACCTTCCGGTACGGTTACCTTGTTACGACTTAGCCCCAGTTACTAGTATTGCCCTAGGCCGCTCCTTGCGGTTACAGACTTTAGGCACTCCCAGCTTCCATGGCTTGACGGGCGGTGTGTACAAGGCCCGGGAACGTATTCACCGGATCATTGCTGATATCCGATTACTAGCGAATCCAACTTCATGAGGTCGAGTTGCAGACCTCAATCCGAACTGAGCGCACCTTTTAGGGATTGGCTTCATGTTACCATGTTGCAACCCTTTGTAATGCGCATTGTAGCACGTGTGTAGCCCTGGACGTAAGGGCCATGATGACTTGACGTCATCCCCACCTTCCTCACTACTTACGTAGGCAGTCTCTTTAGAGTCCCCAGCATAACCTGATGGCAACTAAAGATAGGGGTTGCGCTCGTTGCGGGACTTAACCCAACACCTCACGGCACGAGCTGACGACAGCCATGCAGCACCTTGTTTTGTGCCCCGAAGGGAAAGTACCTTTCGGCACCGGTCACTCACATTCAAGCCCAGGTAAGGTTCCTCGCGTATCATCGAATTAAACCACATGCTCCTCCGCTTGTGCGGGCCCCCGTCAATTCCTTTGAGTTTCATTCTTGCGAACGTACTTCCCAGGTGGAATACTTAACGCTTTCGCTTGGACCCTAACTGTATATCGCTAAGGTCGAGTATTCAACGTTTAGGGCGTGGACTACCAGGGTATCTAATCCTGTTTGATCCCCACGCTTTCGTGCCTCAGCGTCAGTTTCGGTTTAGTCATCTGCCTTCGCAATTGGTGTTCTGTAACATATCTATGCATTTCACCGCTACATGTTACATTCCAATGACCTCAACCGAACTCGAGACTCACAGTTTCAATGGCAGTTCTTCAGTTAAGCTGAAGGCTTTCACCACTGACTTATGAGTCCGCCTACGCACCCTTTAAACCCAGTAAATCCGGACAACGCTTGGATCCTTCGTATTACCGCGGCTGCTGGCACGAAGTTAGCCGATCCTTATTCTAATGGTACCGTCAAATATCTACACGTAGATACATTTCTTCCCATTCAAAAGCAGTTTACGACCCATAGGGCCTTAGTCCTGCACGCGGCATGGCTGGTTCAGAGTTGCCTCCATTGACCAATATTCCCTACTGCTGCCTCCCGTAGGAGTCTGGTCCGTGTCTCAGTACCAGTGTGGGGGGACATCCTCTCAGACCCCCTAGACATCGTTGCCTTGGTGAGCCGTTACCTCACCAACTAGCTAATGTCACGCATGCCCATCTTAAACCCCCGTAGGTTTGATATATCTAGAATGCTCTAAATATATGTTATGCGGTATTAATCTCTCTTTCGAGAGGCTATTCCCCTGTTTAAGGTAGGTTGCATACGCGTTACGCACCCGTGCGCCACTAAACTAGTTCTATTGCTAAAACTAATCTCGTTCAACTTGCATGTATTATGCCTGCCGCTAGCGTTAATCCTGAGCCAGGATCAAACTCTCCATAGTAAAAGTTTATTTGATTGTCTGACTTTCAAGATTTGAATTCTCAAAGTTAAAAATGTTATTTCTAACAAGGTTTGCTATTTCATTTTCTTCAAAGAACTTTATATTAATTACTTAAATTTCTTTAAGCTTAAATATTTCGTTTTCATTTCCTCTCATTTTTAAGAGGGCTGCAAAGGTAGTAAAAGATTTTTCTTATGCAAGAATTATTTTTTATTTTTTTACAGTCTTTTTTAGAACTTTCCTTTTTTCAAGGGGTGCAAAGATAATTTTTTATTTCTTATTTCCAAACAATTTAAAAAACTTTTTTTATTTTGTTTTCTTCGCATCTCTCTATTTTTAAAGGGCTGCAAAGGTAACTAAGTTTTTTATTTTTGCAAGAAAATAATTTTTATTTTTTTCTTCACTAAGTTTAGAACTTTTTCTTTTTCTAAGGGGTGGCAAAGATAATTACTTTTTCTCTTTATGCAAGATTTATTTTTAATTATTTTTTTCGTCTCCGCTAGTGTTTATTAATACTCCAACGATTTCTCTCTACTCACTTCTTTAGAACTTTCCCTCTCTCAAGGGGGTGCAAATGTATCTACTTTTTGGTTCTTTGCAACTTATTTCTTTATCATTCCCCTATTATACCTTATTTTCAACGACTTATTTTTTTTTATCTCTAGGTTGGTTGTAAATTGTTATGTTGTTTCTCTTACTAGACAAAAGTAATAAGATATATTACACTTATATTACTCTTATATATTACTCTTATATATTACTCTTATATATTACTCTTATATATTACTCTTATATATTACTCTTATATATTACTCTTATATATTACTCTTATATATTACTCTTATATATTACTCTTATATCCCGAAACCAATAATTTGAATAATTGTTAAATAAGATAATTGAAAATATTATATTATTGCTGCATACATTATTAAATATATAATGAGTAAAGAATTAGAGAAAAAGAAAATTGCTATTTTAGGTAGTACAGGTAGTATTGGAACTCAAGCGCTAGAAATAGCTAGAGAGCAAAGTGATAAAATTGAAATAGAAGTATTAACTGCAAACAGTAATGCCGATTTATTGATTAAACAAGCTATTGAATTTAAACCAAACCATGTGGTTATAGCTGATGATAGCAAATACAAAATAGTAAAAGATGCTTTAGATAAATATGATATTAAAGTATTTTCAGGTAATAAAGCGATTGCCGACTTAATGGAAATTACTTCGGCAGAAATAGTTTTAACTGCAATGGTTGGTTATAGTGGACTTTTACCAACTATTAAAGCAATTGAAAATAAAAAGAAAATTGCACTAGCAAATAAAGAAACGTTAGTAGTTGCTGGAGAGTTAATTACTAGTTTATGTGCTGAACATAAAGTAAATTTAATTCCTGTTGATTCGGAACATTCGGCTATTTTTCAATGTTTGGTGGGTGAAGACTTAAATACCATTGATAAAATTATTTTAACAGCTTCAGGTGGACCATTTAGGGGTAAAAAAGTAAATGAGTTACTTGAAATTACAAAAAAAGAAGCTCTTAAACACCCGAATTGGACAATGGGCGCAAAAATTACTATTGATTCAGCTAGTTTGATGAACAAAGGATTGGAAGTGATTGAAGCTAAATGGTTATTTGGATTAGAAAATAATCAAATAGATGTGGTTGTTCATCCGCAATCGATTATACATAGTATGGTGGAATTTAATGATGGCAGCATTAAAGCCCAAATGGGGTTGCCAGATATGAAACTACCGATACATTATGCATTTTTTTATCCTGAAAGAACTAAAACCAATTTTAAACGACTTTCATTTAAAGAAATGAATATGCTAACTTTTGAAGAGCCTGATAAACAAACATTTAGAAACTTAGGTTTAGCTTATGAAGCTATGGAAGCAGGTGGTAATAAGGCATGTATATTAAATGCTGCTAATGAAATAGCTGTAGAAGCATTTTTAAATGATAGAATAAAATTTTTGCAAATAGCTGAAATAAATGAAACCTGTATGAACAAGGTACATTTTATAAAACAGCCTACTTTGGAAGACTATATAAGCACTGATAGCGAAGCTAGACTAGTGGCGAAAAGTTTGATAAGATAATATCAAATAGTTTTTTACTTTTGCAGCCCTTAAAACTATACAAATAGTTAACTTAAAAAGATATAATATATAAATGCAAACATTCACAATGATAGCGCAAGTAATTGCGGCTCTTTCAATTTTAGTATTAATACACGAATTAGGACATTTTTTAGCGGCTAAATTATTTAAAATTAAAGTAGATAAGTTTTACCTATTCTTTGATTTTTTATTTCCTATGCCAAGTGTTTTAAACTTTGCCTTATTTAAATTTAAAAAAGGTGATACAGAATATGGTTTAGGTTGGTTTCCAATGGGGGGATATGTGCAAATTAACGGTATGGTAGATGAAAACATGGGTAATCAAGATTTAACCAATCCGGCAGAACCATGGGAATTTAGAAGCAAACCAGCTTGGCAACGTATGGTGGTAATGCTTGGTGGTATTATATTTAATGTAATACTAGGCATCATTATTTTTGCTGGTATAAAATACTATTATGGCGAAAAAATGCTGATTAATGGCACTGTTAAACATGGTATAGCCCCTAGTGAATTAGCCCAAGAAATGGGCTTTAAATTAGGTGACAAAATAGAAGCTGTTAATGGTAAAACAATTATTCATTTAGATGATGCATTAAACTCAGAGATATTAATGAGTGAAAAGCCTTACTACACTGTAAAGAGAAATGACTCTATTATAGAAGTTAAATTACCTGATGATTTTTTGAAGAAACTTACTAAAAAAACTAAAGGAGCTTTTTTTACACCAAGAATGGAACTTTATGTTCAAAAGGTAAACAGTGGCTCAGCAGCTGAAAAAGCTGGCTTACAACCTAAAGATAAAATTATTGGAGTGGATACTATTAAAATAATATTGTTTGAAGAATTTCAACCATTGTTAATGGCATACAAGGGAAAAAGTACCAAACTTACCGTAGTTAGAAATAACGACACCTTAGCTTTAACGGCTTTAATTGGTACTGATGGTAAACTAGGATTTATGCCAACCGATTTAAATTGGAAATTTGATACTGTATCATACAGCTTACTATCGTCAATTCCGGCAGGAATTAACCAAGCTTATGAAACCATAGCTAACCAAGTAGCTGGCTGGGGTAAAATTTTTAAAGGTGATATTCCATTAAATAAAGCTGTACAAGGCCCAATTGGTATAGCTGATTATTTTGGACCAACTTGGGATTGGTTAAACTTTTGGATGTTAACAGCTTTAATATCGATGGGTTTAGCATTTATGAATTTTTTACCAATTCCAGCATTAGATGGTGGACACGTGGTATTACTAATTATTGAAATGATTACTAAAAAACCGATTAGCATTAAAACACAAGAGCGTGTTCAAACTGTTGGAACCATTATTTTATTAACACTAATGGTATTAATATTTGGTAATGATATTATCAATAAATTTAAATAAACTAATTTAAGTAAGTATATAAAAAAGCCCTGTAAACTATGTTTTACAGGGCTTTTTATATTAATCTACATTTTGCTGTAAACCGTCTTTGGCCTTTTTTAAAATATTATCTAAAGTTATTTCACTCGGTCGGAAGTATGTTTTATTTAATAAATCTATACCTTCTAAAAGCTCTAAATACATTGATTTTAAGGACTCATTTTGAGCAATAGCATTTTCAATAGCCATACTTTCATCTTGAGTAGTTTCCTTGTAAATGTAATTGAGTAAATCGTCTTCGGAGTAGTTTTGTTGCATATGATTAATTTTAAATATAGGTAAAACGAAAATAGAAATATTTTAGTATTTAATAATTTTTATTGCAAATATTTTAGCACATTTTTAGCTAGAGCCAATCTTCCTGTTTGGTTGTAATGTTCTGTTGTCCAGTCTTGATCAATAAAATCAAGGCCATTAACTATTTCAAAACTATTCACAACTGCTACTCCATCTTTATGGTATCTATCAATTAATAGTTGCTTGTTTTGATGCATTATGTTCACCAACTCCTTCCCTACCAAACTATCGGCATACTGAACATTTTCGGCTAACAAATGGAAAATCAACTTTAGGTTTTTTTGCTTTGAAATGCTCACAATTTCGTCAAAATCTTGGATTCTGGGATTGGTATTTACATCAATTGGAAAAGCATACGTTTTTATATAATGACAAGCTAAAGTAATTTTTGGCATGTCCCATTCCCCATTTGGTAATAAATAAGTTCCGTTTGCCATGGCGTTATCCCACTGACGTACAGTTTTGTAAGGAAAACTTTCGGGCACATTTAGCTTTACACTTGACCAATCTTTTTCCAAATCTTGGTCGCGCAGTTGAATTGATTTATTATCATAACCATTAAACGATAGTTTTATACGTTTAAAAATGGGTAAATTTGGCTCATACATTACATTAGCTTGCGCAATATTTGTTTCTAAATGAGAGTTTATCCAAGGAGAACCAAAAGAGCGCGAATTGAGCGTAACTATTATGGTTTTTACCTTAGAGTCTGTTTTTAAATTTTTAATTAATTGTAAAAATGTGCGGGCATGAATAGCACCATGATCAACAGCATTAACTTTAAGAGGTGATAATGAATCAATCATTTGAGAAATAGATTGTAAACAAGTATCTGTATTAGCAGCGGTAGCATTACTTGATTCGGCATAATACAATACATCACTGCAATTTTCTAAACTATCTTGGGTAAACAATAATTTTGCGTCAATGGCTTCGGCATTTGACCAATAATAGTATTTTACATAGAAGTAATTTGTAGTTAAAAGACAAAAAACAAATACTGGTAATAAAATACAGAGTTTATAAAATAATTTTTTCATGGTTAAAATTGAAAATAAATAAACTGAAAACTTTGAATACCACTAAATAAAAGTAGACTAATTATTAAAATAATGTACCCCGTCCATCGAAAAATGACATGGGAATTTTTTAAAAAATAATCGAATCTTGTATTAAAAATTGCTATTTCAATTAGGAAGAATATAACAAGCATTGAAATTAATTCAAAACTGATTTTTAAATTTAAGCTAGAATCAAAACCATAAGTAAAACATTGATTTAAAACTAAGATGGCTTTATCAAAATTCTCGGCTCTAAAAAACACCCATATTAAAGTAACCAAAATAAAAGTAATATTGGCTCCTAAAAATTTGAACACTACATTTTGCTTTATGGTTTCAGGATAAAATTTAACCAAACCTTTTTCCAGCAAATAGAATAAGCCATGTAAAAAACCCCAAATAATAAAAGTATAATTAGCTCCATGCCAAAAACCACTTAAAGAGAAAACTAATAAAATGTTAAAAACCCATCTAAAAGCATTTACATAACTGCCGCCAAGCGGAAAAAAAACATAATTACGGAACCAAGTGGTTAATGAAATATGCCATTTTTGCCAAAATTGATAAAAACTAGAAGCAAAATAAGGTTGTTTAAAATTATCCATTAAGTTAATACCGAGTATAGCCGCAGCACCTATAGCAATAGTAGAGTAACCATAAAAGTCGGCATAAATTTGAATAGAAAATGCAAATAAAGCTATCCAAGCAGAACTTGAATAGTAATGAGTTGGATTCAAATAAAATTCATTGACTAGTGGTGCTAAATTATCAGCAATGCACATTTTTACAAACAGGCCGTACAAGATTAGTCTTAAACCATTGCTAATATTTTTATATTTAAATTTATGCTTTGCTCTCAGTTCTTTACCTAAAGTACTGTATTTCTCAATTGGGCCAGCCACCATTTGTGGGAAAAACAACACATAATTAGCAAAATAACCCAAATGTTTTTCGGCTTTTTGGTTGCCTTTATAAACCTCAATAGTGTAACTTAATGATTGAAAAGTATGAAACGATAAACCAATTGGCAACAGTATATCGAGGTGATGCAACTTTTGAGGAACAAAAACATGGAAGATATCTATAAAAAAGTTAAAATATTTGAAATATGTAAGTAGCCCAATATTACTAATTATGCTGAATAACAGCCAAAATAATTTTACTTTTCCTTGTCGTTTTTCAATTAATAAGCCACAAAAATAATCTACTATTATGATGGCGTATAAAATTAAAATATAAGGTAAATAAAATGCTGAATAAAAATAGGTACTGGCAATAAATAATAAAATCCAACGCCACTTATGTTTCAATAAATAAAATAATATGGTAACTATTGGAAAAAACAGTAAAAAATGTAATGAATTAAATAGCATATAATTAAAAAATTAAAAAGGATACCCTATACCAAAATTAAAAATACTGTTATCCCAATACCAATCAAAATCCTTTGCGTTATTAATAACCCAACGTTTTCCGAAATCTTGACTTGGATCGTGTAATGGAACAGCCCCATCAAGCCGAAAGATAAAGATACCCAAATTTAACCTAATACCTAAACCTGAACCTAAAGCCATTTCATTATAAAAATTTTGAATATCAAAATCGGCCCCTAGCCTACTATCTTGTTTAGCTGACCAAATATTTCCAGCATCGGTAAATACAGCACCTTCAAACAAATGCTTGTAAATATTAAAGCGGTATTCCATATTCATTTCAATTTTTATATCCCCCGATTTATCAATTTGGCTGGTTGTAGAATAAACACCAGGACCAATTGAGCGGGGTCTAAAAGCCCTTAAACTATTGGCTCCACCTGTAAAAAATCTTTTTTCG
>JAAFJB010000088.1 GCA_013297995.1 Chitinophagales bacterium
CAATGATTTCTGCTTCCACATTTTTATCTGTAGCAGCCGTAAGTGCTATATTCTTTTTTAGTCCACTAATTCTTGGCGTATTAATTGAAATTACTTGCTGAATAATAGTATTTAAATTACAGGGTCCTTCAAATAATTCTAATTTATCGGCTTCTATTTTTGAAATATCAAGCACATCGTTTACAATTTCTAAAAGATGGGTACTACTTGATTTTAAAGATAACATCAACTCTGCTTGTTCTGATGAAAGTTTAGTATGATGCAATAAATCTATTGTGCCAATAATTCCATTGAGGGGAGTTCTAATTTCGTGGCTCATATTGGCTAAAAATCTAGATTTAGCCTTGGTAGCTTCTTCTGCTTGTAGTTTGGTTTCAGAAAGGTATTCACGCGACTCTTCTAAGTCAATAGATTTTTTTATTAAACTATTTCTATCAATGTCATACGTTCTTTTATACAGGCTTACGGTAATAGATATGATAATTAAATAGAGAAGGGTGGTAACCACCAAATCTATCTGTTTAATTTCTTGAGATGCATACGGTATTACCCAGTGCGGATATTTGGTTTCAAGAAAGAATAAACTTAACAGGATCAGCATTGTAATTCCTATAAAGAAAGAGTGGATCTTTTTTGGGAAGATCATCATAGCCGCAACTGCAATCATTAGATAAGCAGATTTTGTAGGGCCTTCAATACCACCATTTGTAAACCAAATTGGGGTAAAAAAGAACATACAAAAAATGATGTATAATACCCCCATCGGGATAAACCTTTCTTTGTATCGCGATATATAAAAAAAATAGAAGGAAGTAACAACAAGTAGTAAAATGAGGGTAAGAAAGAGGTTATTTCTACCCAAGGTAAAGTTAATAATCAAGTTGATCGTCATGGTTATAAACACCAGAAATGAAACCAGATTAAATATCTTATTTTCAAGACTAATGACGTCTTTCTTTAACCCCAGTATTTTTTTTATATGATTAATATTCATAATCTATAGTGATACGGTATAAAGATAATTATATTTCATATGTAACCGCATAAAACTCGCATACTTTACCAACAGAGTTTTCAATGCCACTAGCAAGAAAAGGTTTCTCTTAAATAATGGCTTGTTTTATATATTGTTTGATCTCAATGAGCTGGGAGAAATTATTTGAAGAGGCTTATCCCTATATATATTTTGTATCCAAAGAAGGAGCAATACCAGTAAAAGACTGTATACTTTGGACTAAATTGAGTAATTATTGACCTAAAAACTTGATTTTCCACTAAAATTACTTAGCATATTACTTTTTTAGCATTATCCAATCAAATTAGCATAGGCAGTTTTAGATAAAAGCGATGTAATGGAACTGGGATCTGTAACTGTAATTTTAATCATCCAACCATCACCATAAGGATCTGTATTAACCAGTTCTGGTTGTTTATTCAGTAGGTCGTTTACTTCTAGTATGGTTCCATTAACCGGAAGAAAAAGGTCGCTCACTGTTTTAACTGCTTCAACTGTACCAAAAATTTCTTCTGCATTAAGGGTTTTACCAATGGTATTCACATCTACATAAACAATATCGCCCAATTCATGTTGGGCAAAATCGGTTATGCCGATGGTAGCAATATCACCATCCAATTTAATCCATTCGTGGTCTTTGGTGTAATAAAGCGCTTCGGGTAAATTCAAATTCATAAAAAAATTTTTAGTATGCAAATATTCAATAAAAAAATAAGTAAAGAAAATTAAATATCGTTAAAACCCTTGTTGATCAAAATAAAGCAATACATGATCTTTAATAAAATTTTCCTGCTCAGGCGTATTCATTTCTGGCAATTGCTTTAGTTGGTGAAAATGAGGCCAGCCCTCTTCGTCTAACCCTTCTAATAAATAGTAGCCGCTCTGCGTTAGAACTGTGCATACAGCAACATGCATCAGATCTTGCTTTTGTTCTTTAGAAATTTTTTCGGAACTGAAATTGGTTTCTTGCAATCCAATTAGGAATAGAATAGCTTCTAAATCGGGTTTTTTGCCAAAACGTTCTAGTAGTTTGGCTTCAAGAGCCCACCAACGTTGTTGTAAGTCGTCTGTTATAAACATAGAACAAAGGTAAACACTGTTACAATGCCATCATCAACCTGAAAAGGTATATTTGCAGCAAAATTGGTAGTATGTTACAAGTGAGTATTTTAAAGGCTAACCCTGAACTGGTAAAGCAGCAACTGAAAAAGAAGCATTTCAAGCAGCCAGAACTGGTTGATTCTATTATAAGTTTAGATGATTCAAGAAAGAAAATTCAAGCTGAGTATGACGCTGTACAGTCTGAGCTAAATACTGCTGCTAAAGCAATCGGAACCATGATGGGTAAGGGCGATAAAGCTGGAGCTGATGCCGTAAAATTGCAGGTGGCTGCATTGAAATTAGCGCTTGAGCCACTAAAACAAAAAATGGTAGAAACTGAAAAGCAATTGACTGAAACATTGATTTTGTTACCCAATTTACCTGCAACTGAAGTACCAGAAGGCAAAACACCCGAAGAAAATGAAATAGTAAGAACAGGGGGAATGGTACCGATATTGGGAGAAGATGCGATACCACATTGGGAGCTTACCACGCAATACAACCTGATTAATTTTGAATTGGGCAATAAAATTACGGGTAGTGGTTTTCCTGTTTATATTGGTAAGGGTGCTAAATTACAGCGATCATTAATTCAATATTTCTTAGATTTTAATACTGCCGCTGGGTATACCGAATACCTGCCCCCATTCATGGTTAATGAAGACTCTGCTTATGCTACTGGTCAATTACCCGACAAAGAAGGTCAAATGTATCATGCAAAAGAAGACAATCTTTATTTGATACCTACAGCTGAAGTGCCAGTTACCAATGTTTACCGAGACACTATATTAAAGGAGAGTGATTTTCCAGTTAAAATGACGGCCTATTCTCCTTGTTTTAGGAGAGAAGCCGGCAGTTATGGAAAGGAAGTGCGGGGTTTGAACAGGGTACACCAGTTTGAGAAGGTAGAAATTATACAAATTGTGCATCCGGAAAAAAGTTATGAGGTATTGGATGAAATGGTGGCACATGTTGAAAAATTACTACAGAGTTTGGAACTACCTTATCGTATTTTAAGGTTATGTGGGGGTGATATGGGATTTGCCAGTGCCATTACCTACGATTTTGAAGTGTATAGCGCTGCTCAACAAAGATGGTTGGAAGTGAGTAGTGTAAGTAATTTTGAAAGCTTTCAAGCGAACCGACTAAAATGTCGTTTTAAAGGGATTGAGGGGAAAACACAACTGGTTCATACGTTGAATGGCAGCGCCCTTGCACTCCCACGCATAGTTGCCTGTTTGCTAGAAAATAATCAAAAAAGTGGAGAAATTCAGTTGCCAAGCGTTTTGCATCCTTATTTTGGTTCGCCCAAAATATAATAACGCTAAAACGAAGGGGTGAAATTATACTCCAAATTGATTTAGATGGTGATGTAGATGTTTATAGAACATATTATTCCATTCAGTAGCAGATAAAACACCGAAAGAATCTGACGCTTTATTGTTAAAATAAGCTTCACCCAAAGATTGAGATTGCTTGATAAAATCAATAAGACGACACTTTTCAACTTCAAAGTCCTTATTTGTTTTTATAATGAATTGGGGAGCAGTTTGCCCATTCTGCGTGTAGGGTGCTTCAGAAACTACTTTGTTTTTTACCAGGAGTTTTAATACGAATTTTATAATAGCATTCGGCTTGGGATGAATATTATCGAACACGATTTCATACGTTACATTACAATGAGCCAACATTTGGGGGGCATTCATTTTGCCCCATAAAGCCTTGGAAGTAGGGCTCAAAGTATTGATTCTATCAATCAGTTGATTTGAAATTTCTAGCGAGAAAATATTAGGTAAGGGCATAAACTATAAATAAATGACTGAAGAATATTTATTAATTTGTAAAAAATGTATCCCAATGTACAGAATATTATTATAGATTTCTGTAGTGGTGCAATTTTTTCATATCATGATTGTGTTAACTTTATTTTATGGCTATTTAAGCCAATTCATAAATAATACAAATTATGGAAGAAGAAATTATCAATCTGTTAGCTCATCCAGATCAACTTGAAAAACTGTATCGAAACAATAAAATAGGGTTCAAAAAAGCCTTTAACCAAATATATTTTCGTATACAAAATAATCCTGCAGCTCAAATTTGGAATTCAAGATTAAATTTTGAGCATCAAGAAATATCTTGGGGCTCAATGAAAGAGCTGATCTTTATGGTTCTAGCAGGAATTCTTGCTGGGGCTATTGCAAAAATTCCCTCCTTTTTTGGTCTAGATGAAACTCTTTTCTATTTGAGAAATATTTCATTTATTGTATTTCCTTTTTTAATAATTTATTTTTCATGGAGGCAAAAAACTAAGCTTAAAAAGAATGTACTTAGTGCGGTAGTAATTTTAATTTCGCTAATTTATATTAATATTCTTCCAGATAATGAAACAAGTAATACCTTAATCCTAGCTTGTATTCACTTGCCTTTATTGCTTTGGTGTGTATTGGGGTTTTCATTTTTAGGCAATCATGTAAACAGTATTCAAAAGCGATTGAACTTTTTGCAGTTTAATGGCGATCTGATTGTAATGACAACCATCCTATTGATTGCGGGTGGAATAATGACGGGAATTACTATTGGGCTTTTTGAACTCATTAAAATTCAGATTCATGAATTTTACTTTAATTATATTGTAATCTGGGGTTTGGCTGCTTCTCCAATTATTGGTACATATTTAGTTCAGTCTAATCCCCAGATGGTAAATAAAGTTTCTCCAATTGTTGCCAAAGTTTTTACGCCTTTGGTTTTGGTTACTTTAATTGTTTATTTGTTTGCGCTTGTGAGTACCGGCAAAAGCCCCCTTACAGATAGAGAATACCTATTCATATTTAATATGTTATTAATTGGAGTAATGGCCATCATATTTTTTTCAATTGCTGAGATCTCAAAAAACTCAAATCGAACTTTTGCCGTTGGCTTATTGTTGGCTTTGTCTGTGGTTACTGTAATAGTAAACGGAATAGCATTTTATGCCATCTTATACAGAATTATTGAGTGGGGAATTACGCCTAATAGACTTGCAATATTGGGTGGTAATACCCTTATATTAGCCAATTTAATAATGGTGGTATACCAATTATTTAAATCAATAGTAGAGAAAAATGCAGTTGAAAAAGTAGAAAGAAGTATCGCTCTATTTTTGCCAATTTATTGTATTTGGACTGTAATCGTAATTTTTGTGTTTCCACTAATTTTTAATTTCAAATAGTCATCTAAACCAATTGTATATTGCAATAGACTAATAAAAGAGTAGCATGCGGTATTAGTTTTTATTACAGATAAAAACGAATGGTTTTTTAGGATGATCTTGAAGAATTTTTTGCAATAAGAATGGTTTGGAAACTATTTTATGTAGGTTGATATCTATAACTTCATTTGCAATACTGAAACTCTGCCAATTTTCAACAGAAAAAAGAACCCTATCCAAACAATCAAGTTCAAATTGAATTTGCTGGGCACTTAGATGGCTTTGCTTAGATAAAACCAATAGATCTCTATTCATACACGAAACTTAATTAATGTTTTGGGCAGCCACAGAATTTGGTTTTATTGGATGGCTTTAATACAGTACACGCAACAGCGGTTGCCATTATAAATAACAATAAAACAACTATTTGGTTTAATTTGATTTTTTTCATTGTAATCTAAAATTGTTCCATTGCATTAATATTGCAGTGATTGCACTAAATTACAATAGTTTTATATAAAAGCATGCTTATTTTACGAATACATTCTAATAAAAAGCTGCTCTTTGGTATATAATTTCACGAAAACGAGTGCTTGTTTGAAATTTATGTGCAGTGCACTTAATACAGCTGCAATAAAAGTTTATCTATATGAAATGAGCCATAACAAGAATTCGATAACAACCGAAATGTTAATTAGCAAAATAAAATTCAGCGAAGCTCACTCTATGTGGCCATTAAAAAAATAAATATTAACACATGAAAAAAACGAACTTAACTTGTATTCCCTTGTTGTTTTTATTTTTTGCAGTGCGGGCTCAAGACAAAATTCATCCCCAAAATTTACGATGTGAATATTTAACCAACCCCATTGGTATAGATGTAAAGCATCCGCAGCTTTTTTGGAATGCAGTATCCAAAACCAACGCACAAAAGCAAACTGCCTATCAAATTTTAGCAGCTAGTTCAATAGCCAATTTGGATGTAGGAAAAGCCGATTTATGGCAGACTAATAAGATATATTCTGACCAATCTACCCAAATAAAGTATGAAGGAAAACCATTAACCTCTGAAGCAAAAGTGTATTGGAAAATAAAAGTTTGGGATAAAAATAATAAAGCAAGTGAGTGGAGTGTTCCCGCTTTCTTTACAATGGGGCTGCTAAATCCCGCCGATTGGTCAGCCAATTGGATTGGCTTAGATCAAGCAGTGGGGTCAGACAAACCCAAAATTTTTCATCCCATACTATCAGCTCGCATGCTGCGAAAAGAAACCAAGATTAACAAAACAGTAAAAACGGCTATACTTTATATAAGTGCCGCTGGATTATATGAATTTTATATTAATGGTAATAGGGTTGGAGATGCCGTATTAACACCCGCACTTTCGCAACCAGAAAAGCGTATATTTTACAACACTTATGATGTAACAAACTTATTAAAAACCGGTAAAAACGCTTTTGGATCTTATATAGGATCGGGTAGGTGGGCAAGTGTTCGCCCCCTGCAAGAAACTACTGGTAAATGGGTAGATGATACCAACAACGATACCATTGCGGGATTTATTCCCCGATATCCTAAACTACTGGCACAAATAAATATAACTTATACCGATGGTAGCAAAGAAACAATAGCCACAGACCAAACTTGGAAAATAACAGCGGATGGCCCCATTACCAAAAACAATGAATATGATGGCGAATTTTATGACGCAACCAAAGAAATAAATGGCTGGAATAAAGCAGCATTTAATGATAAATCTTGGAGCAATGCCCAACTGGTTTCCACACCCAGTCCCCTACTTTCAGCCGAAAACAAAGAACCCATTAAAGTAATGGAAACCCTAAAACCCATTACAGTAAAGCAAATAAAACCTGGCGTTTTTATTTACGATATGGGTCAGAATATGGTAGGTTGGGCCAAACTAAAAGTGAAAGGAAAGAAAGGAACCAAAGTAAAAATGGTGTTTGCAGAGTTATTAAAACCAGATGGATCCTTGTACCTCGATAATATGCGTAGCGCCGAGGTTACCGATCAATATATTCTTAAAGGAGATATAAATGGTGAAATATGGGAACCCCGTTTTGTATATCATGGATTTAGGTATGTGGAAATTACAGGATTGGGAGCTGAACCCAACTTGAATACCATTGAAGGAAAAGTGGTATACGATGCGGTAGAAACCATCGGTAAGTTTGAATGCTCTAATTCTATTATAACACAATTACACAAAAATGCTTATTGGGGTATTCGTGGCAATTATAGAAGTATGCCCACCGACTGCCCACAAAGGGATGAACGTTTTGGCTGGTTGGGCGATAGGTCAATTGAAGTAAAAGGCGAAGCATTTATTTTTAGGAATACCAGCTTATACAACAAATGGCTACAAGATATAAATGATGCTCAACTAGAAAACGGCTCTATTCCAGACGTAGCACCAACGCATAATAACCTGATAAAAGTATACAATGATGGAGTGGTTTGGCCTTCTTGTTTTGTAATTTTACCCTATGCGTTATACTTACAAACAGGCGATAAATCTGGAATAATTCGCAACTATGATGCCATGAAAAAATATGCGAATATGGTTATTTCACAGCTAAAGAATGGACTGATAGAAAAAAATACTTATGGCGACTGGTGTATGCCACCCGAAAAATTAGATATGATTTTTAGCGAAGATCCCGCTCGGGCTACTTCTGGTGTACTGTTGAGTTCTTGCTATTTATATTATGATTTCAGCTTGCTCAATTTATATGCTACCTTATTGGGTAATAAAGACGATGCAGCTTTTTATAAAAATGAGGCATTGAAAATTAAAGACGCCATCAATAATAAGCTATACAATGCTGAAAAATTCAGCTACGATAATAACTCTATTGCTTCTAGCATCATTCCACTGGGAACAGGTGTTGCACCAGAAAAAGACCGGGATGCTATTTTTCAAACTACCATTAAAAAATTAGTGGTTGAATTAGATACTAAAATAGCAACGGGACTAATAGGCGGGCAGTGGCAAATGAAAGTACTGGCTGAAAATGGGCGACCAGATTTAGCCTATACCTTAGCCACCAATACCGATTATCCCAGTTGGGGCTATCAAATTACAAAGGGCGCTACTACAATATGGGAACTCTGGAATGGTGATAAAGCAAAACCCGACATGAATTCAGGAAATCACGTAATGCTTTTGGGGGATGTAATTATCTGGATGTACGAGAATGTGGCTGGTATAAGCGCCGATAAAGATGCACCTGGTTTTAAAAAAATAATTATGAAACCAGATCTTAGCGATAAACTTAGCTATGTAAAAGCAAGCCACAAATCAATGTATGGAAATATTGTAAGCGAATGGAAATTGGTAAATAAAACTTTTGACTGGAATATTGAAATCCCCGTAAATACAACGGCGCTGGTTTATATGCCCACTGAAGATAAAAGCAAACTAATGGTAAATGGAAAGGCATTTAGTAACGTACTCGGAATTCAATTTATAAAAATGGAGCATGGCAAAGCTATTTTTGAAGTTGGTTCAGGTAAATATGTTTTTTCTGCTGTTGATGTTACGGAACCAATTATTAAAAAAAGCATTCAATAATTTCGGCACTTGCCAGTTAACGCTACTATACAAAAAGTATTGATTGCACCGCTAGATTGGGGGTTGGGCCATGCCACACGCTGCATACCCATTATTGAAGCACTCTTAAGTGAGGAGCTTACCGTAATAATTGCCGCCGAAGGCTCGGTGGCTGCCCTTTTAAGCGAAGCATTCCCAGCACTAAAAATTATTCCCCTAAAAGGGTATCGAGTGGAATATGCCAGCAAATGGTATACTTTATTGTTGAAGTTACTTACACAACTGCCTAAAATTTACAGTACCATTCGGTACGAAAAAGAATGGATTAAAAAAATGGTGCTCACAGAAAAAATAGACCTGATTATTTCCGACAATCGCTTTGGCTGCTATCATTCAACTGTTCCATCGGTGTTTATTACACACCAGCTCACCATCAAAGCGCCTGTACTTTGGGTAGAAAAATTGCTGCAAAAACTTAATTATCAGTACATCAATCGTTTCACTGCTTGCTGGATTCCAGATTTGGAGGCTTTCAATTGTTATTTATAAAGGGACTATCGCTTACCACAGTAATGCATAGCTCGCTACTATCGCTAGGGGCTCCTATATTTATAACCATCATTGCAGCCTGGTTGTTAAAAGAGCGGTTTACTTTTGCAAAAGCCTTGGGATTGATCTGCGGTATTGGTGGTGCGGCACTGCTGGTATTAATGAAAGATACTAAGCATACGGGCGATAATATTTTACTAGGCGATTGTTTGGTATTAATCAATGCCATTACCTATTCATTTTACTTGGTAATGGTGCGCCCACTGATGGCCAAATATTCTAGTATTCAAGTAATGCGCTGGATTTTTACTATTGGAGCTATTGGTATACTACCTTTTGGACTGCCAGAACTATTATCTACCAACTGGCATGCTTTTGAAACCAGTCATTTTATTTCCCTAGCTTATATTGCTGTTGCAGGAACATTTGTGGCTTATTTGCTCACGGTATACAGTATTTCTGCCATTGGATCTTCTGCCACAGGTGCTTTCATTTATATGCAGCCTATTTTTGCCGCCATCCTAGCCGCTATTTTTATGGGAGAACAGTTTAGTATAACAAAAGGAATAGCGGCTTTTCTAATATTTACGGGTGTTTATTTGGTTAATTTTAAAAAAGTAGAGAGCCCTGCTGCTGTAGATATATAATTCGCTCAAATCAACAGTACATTTGCAATAATGGCTATTACAAGGGTAACTATAGAAGCATTTTTAAAGCTGGGAGAACAGTATCCCATTCTTGATGTAAGAAGCCCATCAGAATATAGTCAAGCCCATATTCCAAGCGCTTTAAGTCTCCCCCTATTTAGTAATGAGGAAAGGAAAATAGTAGGCACTGCTTATAAGCAAGAGAGTAAGCAGAAAGCCATTAAATTGGGATTGAAATATTTTGGAACCAATATGGTTGAACTGGTAGAACGGGTTGAAACCATCTTAAAAAATTTACCAGCAAACCCATCACCCCATATTGTTCTTGTACATTGTTGGCGGGGTGGTATGCGAAGTGCTGGTGTGGCTTGGTTGCTAGATTTATACGGGTTTAAAGTGTATACCTTGGCTGGAGGATATAAAATGTACAGAACCTGGGTGCTGGAACAATTTAATAAATCTTATTCCATTCAAATTGTAGGGGGTTATACTGGAAGTGGTAAAACAGATGTGTTAAAAGAATTAAAGCATCGTGGGCAGCAAGTAATAGATTTAGAAGCATTGGCAAATCACAAAGGCTCTGCATTTGGTAATATGGGTGAACCTGAGCAACCCACACAGGAGCAGTTTGAGAATTATTTAGCCAAAGAGCTGGCGCAAGCCAACAACACCATTTGGATGGAAGACGAAAGTCAACGCATTGGCAATGTAAATATCCCCACTACTTTATTTAAGCAAATGCGCACCAAGTGCGTATTATTTATGGATATTG
>JAAFJB010000086.1 GCA_013297995.1 Chitinophagales bacterium
TTAAAAAAGTGGCTACCATTCAAGAGGCCATCAACAAAAAAGATACTTCCCAAACCGTAGTAATTACCGAAGCCGCAAAAGTAGATTCCACCTCTATTGTAAGAGATATTATGACCAAAGTGGTTACCAATAATATCAATTTTAAAACCTTTAATGCCAAAGTAAAAATTGATTACGAAAGCGCAGAAAATAGCGATAATTATACGGCCTATATCAGCATGCATAAAGACAGTATTATCTTTCTTCGTATACGGGGTTCTTTTTTGGGAATTTCCGCCGAAGGATTACAAGTACAAATTAAAAAAGACTCTGTAATTCTGGTTAAAAAAGTAGGGGAGAAATACATTCAATACCGCTCCATTTACTTTATTCAAGAAGCTACCGAAATTCCTTTTGATTTTTATACTTTGCAAAATCTACTCATTGGCAATCCCATATTTATGAGTCAAAATATTGTATCTTATAAACAAGGCCCTTCCACCTTATTAGTACTGATGATTGGCGATATTTTTAAGCATCTAATTAGTTTGTCTACTTCTAATTTCAGCATCACCCACAGCAAATTAGACGATATTGATTTGCAAAGAAATAGAACCTGCGATATTAGCTTTTCCGACTACCAGCCTCTAGGCACTTACCAATTCTCTACCAAACGCCAGATTGTAGTTGCGGAGAAGTCGCGGCTCAGCATCAACCTCGATTTTAAAGAGTTTAGCCTAAATGAACCGTTAAAATATGCGTTTGAATTGCCTAAAAACTATAAACGTAAGTAATTTACAACCAGTTTATTCGTTCTATTGCCAAAGGCATCCCTTAATTTTATCCCATGCATATAAAGATCCGTCTCTTTCTTATATTCTTTCTGTTCAGCTCCATCACCATTTTTGCCCAGAGTAGGGAGAAAGAAGAGTTACAAAAAACCAAGCAAAATTTAGAACGAGAAATTACCGAGCTAAACCAAATGCTGCGTGAGACCCAAAAAAATACCAAGAGCTCGGTAAAACAACTGGCCATTATTAAGAAAAAAATTAACGCTAGGGAGGCTTTGGTAGGAAGTATTAATAGAGAAGTTAAGCAGCTAGACGAGACTATCTTTTTAAATGAACGTGATATTTATCGCCTCAAAAAAGAACTCGATACCCTCAAAGTAAAATATGCCAAAAGCATTGTGTTTGCTTATAAAAATAGAAGCAGTTACGAATACCTGAATTTTTTATTTTCTGCGGGTAGTTTTAACGATGCCATTAAAAGAGTTGCGTATTTAAAAAGCTATCGACAGAACAGAGAAACCCAAGCGAATACCATTGTGAAGTCTGAAAATTTATTAAAAGAAAAAGTAGGCTTGCTCAGCAACAATAAAAAAGAACGCCTCACTACTTTAGAAGTGCAGAACAAACAATTGTTGGTTTTGCAAGACGATAAAAAAGAACAAGATCAGGTAGTGGTAGGATTAAAAGGCAAAGAGCTGGAAATAAGTAAGCAGTTGAAAGACAAAGAAGGGCAGCGACAAAAAGTTGCTTTGGCCATCAATGCCGTTATTAGAAGAGAAATTGAAGAAGCTAAAAAACGCGATGAAGCGAAGCGACTAAAAGCCCTAGAAGACGCGCGAAAATTGCAAGCCAGTAAAAATGCTGAGGCAGCTAAAAACAATTCCACTGCCGCAATTAGCAAGCCATCAACTACTAAGGGTAATACGAATGAGCCCGCAACTGGTGTTTCTTCGGCATCAAAAGACAGAAATTATTCGCCCTTAGAATCTACTCCCGAAGGCATGGAAATGTCAGTAAATTTTGAAAACAATAAAGGCAGGTTGCCTTGGCCAGTTTCTAATGGCATTGTTACGGTTGGCTTTGGCACCCAAAACTATGCGGGTACTAAGCTGATACAAAAATCTGATGGTATTGAAATTGCGGTTGCCGTAGGTTCTTCGGTACGATGTGTGGCCGATGGGGAAGTGGTGTATGTAGGCGAAATGGCCGATGAATTGGTGGTTTTGGTACGCCACGGTAAATATTTCACCGGGTATAAAAATTTAGCTTCTTTTAATGTGAGTCGCGATCAACAAGTAAAAGCGGGCACGGTATTGGGTAAGTCGGGTACTTCTATTGATGGGGAAGGGGGGATTCTTTTTATGATTATGAATGATAAAAGCGTTGCACAGAATCCGATGCCTTGGCTGAAGGGACGATAAATCGTCATTCGTCATTCGTCGGATCGTCATTCGTCATTCGATCTTCATAGTAAATCTTCAGCAAAATGATGAAATAAGAGATGATTAAGGGGCCAAAGATCAATCCCGTTATGCCAAAAAATTGGAGTCCAATAATAACCCCCAACACAGTTACAATGGGATGCACATCGGCCATTTTTTTGGCTAATAAAAAACGTACTACATTGTCTAAAACACTCAGCAGCAAGGCCCCCCAAGCAATAATAAGTACTGCCTGCCAAATCTGCCCCTTTGAAAATAAATAAATGCTGATGGGCAACCAAATAACGGCTGTTCCAACTATTGGAATAATGGAAGAAAATCCAAGAATTACCGCCCAGAATCCAGGTTCATTGAATTGAATAATAGAAAAAGCTAGAAACCCGAAAAGACCAATCACTAGAGCTATTAAAGGAACACCAATGGCATTGCTTAACGTTTGTGATTTTAGTTCCTGCCCAAATAATTCTATTTTTTTACGGTTAAAAGGTAGGTAAAAAATAATGGCGGCTTCCATGCGGTTCACATTCACAATCATAAAGTAAAGAAAAAAATACATCATGCTAATGGCACTCAATAAATTCAATCCTTGATTTAGGATGGAAGAAATAAAATCAGCCAGAAAAGATTGAATTCCAGTTAGGTTTTTTTCTGATAATAAAACAAAATGAAATCGCTGTTGCAAACTAGCGTCCAGTTGTTTTAGGGGTTCAATAAGCGCATTTGTATTCTGCGATACAGTCAACGCCTTTTTATACAGCATTGCTGCCATTAAAGAAATGGGTAATAGGATGATGAAAAAAGAAACGACAATAACCAGTATCGCAGCCCAACTTTTTCTCCAACGGTATTTGTTAATCAGCCATTCTACCGGTTGTTTGCTGAGCACATAAAACATGATGGCCGCTAAAAATGCTGTGAAAAATGATTGTAAGCTGTACAGCAGAAAGCCCGCAAATAGTAAGATTACTGCCAGAAAGAAATATCGGTTGATCTTATAATCTTGATTCATAGAGAAGCGCTTGTACCAAAGATACTCTTTATCGTCATTCGTCGGGTCGTCATTCGTCGGGTCGTCATTCGTCTGATCGTCCTGACGTTCCGACGTTCTGACCTTCCGACCTTCCGAAGCGCTTCAGAAAAAAAACGCAGCCCTACACCAGTTATTTACCTTCATCCCCTTACCTTTGCCGCCAATTAAAAGATCTTTCGAGATCTGGTTCATTAAAAACCTTAATTATACCTTCTTATATGGCAACAACAGGGAAGATTAAACAGATTATTGGAGCAGTTGTAGACGTGCATTTTGCCGACTCAGCCCTACCTGAAATTTACAACGCCTTAGAAATTACTAGAGAAACTGGTGAGAAATTAGTGCTTGAAGTGCAACAGCACCTTGGGGAAGACAGTGTTCGTACCATTGCTATGGACGGAACAGAGGGTCTTGTAAGAGGTATGGCCGTTGTAGATACTGGTAAGGCCATTGCCATGCCTGTTGGAGAAGGAATTAATGGTCGCTTATTTAATGTAACTGGAGATGCCATTGATGGGCTTCCTCAGTTGAGCAAAGAAGGCGGTAGACCCATTCACAATAAGCCTCCATTGTTTGAGAACCTAAGTACTGCTTCAGAAATCTTGTTTACAGGTATTAAGGTAATTGACTTGATTGAGCCTTACGCAAAAGGGGGTAAAATTGGTCTCTTTGGGGGTGCTGGTGTAGGCAAAACCGTATTGATTCAAGAATTGATTAATAATATTGCCAAAGGTCACGGTGGCCTATCTGTATTTGCTGGCGTGGGTGAGCGTACCCGTGAGGGAAATGATTTACTGCGTGAAATGATTGAGGCAGGTATTATGAAATATGGTGAGAATTTCCAACATAGCATGGAAGAAGGTGGTTGGGATTTGAGTAAAGTAGATATGGAAGGCTTGAAAGATTCCAAAGCTACTTTTGTGTTTGGACAAATGAACGAACCCCCAGGAGCACGTGCTCGGGTGGCTTTGAGTGGACTAACTATTGCCGAATATTTCCGCGACGGAGATGGCACTGGCAAAGGAAAAGACATTTTATTTTTCGTAGACAATATCTTCCGTTTTACCCAAGCAGGATCTGAAGTATCTGCCCTTTTGGGTCGTATGCCTTCTGCCGTGGGTTATCAGCCTACATTGGCCACCGAAATGGGCTTGATGCAAGAGCGTATCACGTCCACCAAAAACGGCTCTATTACTTCGGTTCAGGCGGTATATGTGCCTGCGGATGACTTGACCGATCCCGCCCCTGCTACTACTTTTGCGCACTTAGATGCTACTACGGTATTGAGCAGAAAGATTGCCGATTTGGGTATTTATCCTGCGGTTGATCCCTTAGATTCTACATCAAGAATTCTTACCACCGCTATTGTTGGTGCTGAACATTATAATACGGCCGACAGGGTTAAACTTATTTTACAGCGTTACAAAGAACTACAAGATATTATTGCCATTCTAGGTATGGATGAATTAAGTGAGGAAGATAAGATGACGGTACAACGTGCTCGTAAAGTGCAGCGTTTCTTATCTCAACCCTTTCACGTTGCTGAACAGTTTACGGGCTTAAAAGGCGTATTCGTAAGTATTGAAGACACCATTAAAGGCTTTAATGCCATTATGGATGGAGAAGTGGACGAATATCCTGAAGCAGCATTCAACCTAGTAGGAACCTTGGATGATGCCATTGAGAAAGGTAAGAAAATGATGGAAGCCGCCAAAGGATAATTAATTTTTTTGAACATGATTTTAGAAATACTTACTCCCGAAAAGAAACTGTATAGTGGTGATGTATATGGCTTACAGTTGCCCGGTATTAGCGGATTGTTTGAAGTGCTAGATAAGCACGCACCTATGGTGAGTGCTTTGGGTAAGGGAAATGTGAAGATATTATTGAACAAGAAAGAAACGGTTTCTTACCGCATTCAAAGTGGGTTTGTAGAAATACTAAACAATAAAGCTACTGTATTAGTAGAAGGTGCCGTAGCCCTTTAATTCAATTGCGGATCAGTTGGATAGTGAATCATCCTAGCATATTCACCTCCTAAGTTCTGGAGGCTTTGTTTCCAGAGTTCTCCTTCTTTAGCAGAAAAAATATGAGCTGGACTGGCATCTGCCAAGATCCAGCTTTTTTCTTCGTATTCTTCTTCAAGCTGCTTTGCACTCCATCCACTATAACCCATAAAAAAACGAATATCGCTGGGTTTTAAATACCCAGTTCGCAAAGCTGCTAATACTTGCTCAAAATTTCCACCCCAATAAATGCCCTCCTTTACTTCTACCGATTCGCCAGCAATATCAGGCTGCTGGTGAATAAAATGAAGGGTATTTTTTTCAACAGGACCGCCTTCATAAACAGGAATGGTAATGCCGGCTGCCTGTTCTACCAAGTCGCCCAATGTATACGTGCTTTGTTTACTCAGCACAAATCCAAAACTGCCTTCCTCATTGTGCTCGCACACCAATACAACAGATCGAATAAAATTAGGATCTTTTAAAAAAGGATCCGATAAAAGCAATATGCCAGGTAGTATATTCATAGCAGAACTAAAGAAAGCATTTTTTTTTGAATTCACAAAGCCCAAAAACAAGTTAAAAAAAATAGCGCAGGTAAATGGGGTATTAAAAAGGGACAATAAAAACTATATTTGTAGGGCATGAATAGAACTTTCCCTGCTATTATTATACTTATCACACTCTCCCTAATGGGACTCTTTCTATTGCAAGTATCTTGGTTTCAAAATCTATTAGAAGTAACCAAAACCCAACTCAATAATAAAATTAATGAGGCAGGAGTGTATGTAGCCAACGATTTGGGAAGGCAAACCCATGGCGGTCAAGTGCTTAGATTGTCTGGAAGAAGTCTCTCTTCCTTGGGGAGAAATTTTCCACTCAATTATTTTAAGCAACCTACGGTGGAAGAAAAATTTGCAGCACTGGAAATTCAAAATAAAATTAGAGCTGCCTTTGATGCGCGAAGTCTGAATAAAGTAAAGTTTGAATTTGCAGTTACCAATCCCAACGACGATTATGAAATGTTTTCTGCTGGTTATGAAAAAGAATTCTGGGATACCATTCACAACAAACGAGGGTACTATGTAATATTACCAGAAAATACAGAAATAGAATCTATACCCTCGCTAGAAAAACTAATTATTATTGTTCCTAATATTGAGCAACAGGTGTGGACCTCTTTGCGCTGGATTATTGTAGGAGCCATTGCGTTTATGTTGGTAATTATTGCGGCATTTTATATTACGGTAAAATCTTTTTTATACCAGAAAAAACTCTCTCAAATTAAGAGCGATTTTATCAATAATATGACCCACGAATTTAAAACACCCTTGGCCACTATTTCATTGGCAGTAGACGCGTTGCGGAATGAGAAAGTACAGAACAACAAAGAGAAATCTACTTATTTTAGTAATATTATTAAAGAAGAAAATACCCGCATGAACAAACATGTGGAAACCATACTGCAAGCGGCTTTTATAGATAAGCAGCGGCTCAAGCTAAAACTTACCAATCTGCCTGTTCACACCATTATTGAACAAACAGTAAGTAATTTTAAATTGCAATTACAAGATAGAAATGGCCTAATTAAGTTATTGCTAAATGCGAGTACAGATTGTATTAGTGGAGACGAAGTACACTTTAGTAATTTACTGTCTAACTTGGTAGACAATGCCATTAAATATTCTACCGAAGCTCCCCAAATTACCATTGCCACCCATGCCACTAAAAAACATTTGGTAATTCGAATAGAAGACAATGGCATTGGCATGAATAAAGAGACTACTAAAAGAGTTTTTGAAAAATTTTTTCGTGCCCATACTGGCAATATTCACAATGTAAAAGGCTTTGGGTTGGGCATGAGTTATGTAAAAACAGTTATTGATGCACACAAGGGCAGGATAAAAGTGGAAAGTATGCTGGGGAAAGGCACCACTTTTACGGTTGAAGTACCCTTGGCAGTTGTATAAATAAATTGCTTTTATTTGAACGCTTTATTCCAAATTAAAGAACCATCTCCGTAGCTTAAAAAGCGAAAATTATTTTCCAAAGCGTATGCATAAATTTTTTTCCAATCATCGCCTACAATAGCTGCTATTAACAGCAATAAAGTGCTTTGCGGCTGGTGAAAATTGGTGATGAGCCCCTTTGTTATTTTAAAATTGTATCCAGGAGCAATAATGATTTTTGTTTTGGTAATGAGCTGCTCTAGCTGATTCTGTTTCATCCAATTCAATAAGGCGTTGAGGGCTGTTTTGGGCTCGATATTTTTTTCGGATAAGTCATAAGCTTCCCACTGACTCAGTGCTATTTGCTGTTGGGGTAAATTTGGCTGGATAAAAGTTTTTACACCCATCCAATAAAGACTTTCAAGGGTACGCATAGAAGTAGTGCCCACGGCAATAATGCCATGATCTAATTGAACTATAAGGGCGCTAATCAGTGCAGGTAAAACATTAATATATTCAGCGTGCATTTCATGGTCTTTCATGCTGGCTGCTGTTACAGGTTTAAAAGTACCAGCACCTACATGCAGGGTAACAAAGTGGGTGCTTATATTTTTTAATGCAAGGGCGTTGAAAACCGCTTGGGTAAAATGTAATCCAGCCGTAGGTGCAGCCACGGAACCATCGTGTTGCGCATAAATGGTTTGGTACCGATCCTTATCGCTGGCTTCTGCATTTCTGTTAAGGTAAGGCGGTAAAGGAATACATCCCGCTATATGTAGCAATGCAGCAAAAGGAAGGGTGAGATCATTCCACGTAAATTCAATAAGGCAATGGTTGCTATATTGTGCTGCTTTTTTAGCTTCAACAGTAATTTTTTCATCCCCATTGTAGGCGGTATAAAAGAGCGAACCTTCTTTCCATTTTTTTGCACCACCTACCAAGCATTTCCAAAATACTTTTCCTGTTTCCAACATGGCTGTGGTGATATCAGGATACCTATCATCTGGTTCAAGGCAAAACAGTTCAATGATTCCGCCAGTTGGCTTTTGAAACTTTAAACGGGCTTCTACTACCTTGGTATTGTTAAAAACCAGCATTGCATTTTCAGGCAAAGCTTGGTGAAGATGCTGGTAGGTAGATTCAGAAATATTTCCAGACTGGTATACCAATAATTTACTCTGATCTCGCTCGGCCAATGGGTAACGGGCAATTTTTGTTTCAGGTAAGTGGTAGTTGAAGTTGCTTATTGAAAGTTCGGCTGGGTGTTTTTGGCTCATTCTATTACTATTTTAGGGCTTATCCACAATAATTCACAGGTTATACAGTTGCTATTTGCTGTGTTTTGACTAATACTGTTGCTGTGATTGGGTTATAGCTGATTTATATCCTGTGGATAAATACAAATGCTCCATATTTGGTTTAAAAGTGGGAAAAAGTGTTATTTTGTGTCAACAAGTGGTAATCTTGGAAATATTTATTCACTTATGCACGGATTTCACGGAGAATATGAAGCTACGGTTGACGCCAAAGGGCGGTTTCTGCTTCCAGGAGGATTGCGAAAGCAGTTGCCTGAAGGCGAGAGCAGCTTTATATTGGGTCGTGGCTTTGAAAAATGTCTCACATTATATCCGTTAAAAAGTTGGGAATTGATTATTGCCAAAATCAGTCAACTAAATGATTTTGACCCAAAAGTACGTCAATTCCGACGTCAGTTTTTAGGGGGTGCTACGGAAATTGAACTAGACAGTGCTGGTCGCTTATTATTACCCGCTTCCTTAAAAGAATTTGCCGAGCTCTCTAAAGACATTGTGGTTACGGCAGCATTAGACAGATTTGAAATTTGGGACGCAACAAAATACAAACAGCTCTTTGAAGATTTTTCACCAGAAGCATTCAGCAGTCTCGCTCAAGAAGTGATGCTGGAAGTAGATAAAAAATCGGATAAATCTTAATATGCCTACTACGGATGAATACCATATACCCGTGCTTTTTAATGAAGCCATTGATGGATTAAATATTCAACCCGATGGGGTTTATGTGGATTGTACGTTTGGCGGTGGGGGGCATAGCGCAGGTATTTTAAGTAGGCTGGGTAAAAAAGGAAAATTGGTTGCTTTTGACCAAGATGCAGACGCCGAAAAAAATCTTCCGAAAGATGATCGGATGCTTTTTGTGCCACATAATTTTCGTCACCTCCATCGCTTTCTTCGTTTGCACGATATTCTGCAAGTAGATGGAGTATTGGCAGATTTGGGGGTGAGTAGTCACCAATTTGATGAAGGAGATCGTGGTTTTTCCACCCGATTTGAAGGGCCAATGGATATGCGAATGGATCAGAGGCAAACGAATACTGCGGCTACTATTATTGGTGCTTATACCGAATTGCAACTGCATAAATTATTTGAACAATATGGAGAAGTATCCAATTCAAAAACATTGGCCAAGCATATTGTTCAACAAAGAAAACAGTTGCCCTTTGCTACTATTGAACAGTTTAAAGCCTTAATCAGCAGCGTTGTAATGGGAAACCCTAATAAATATTTGGCGCAGGTTTTCCAGGCTTTGCGAATGGAGGTGAACGATGAAATGGGGGCTTTAAAGGAGATGCTGGGTCAATTGCCCCAAGTGCTTAAATCGGGCGCAAGGGCTGCTATTATTAGCTTTCACTCCATTGAAGATAGACTGGTGAAGAATTTTTTTAAACAAGGAAGTTTTGAGGAACTGATTGATCACCCTTTTGAAACCGCTGCAAAAAATACCACGTTTCAATTGGTGAATAAAAAACCCATCACGGCTGGTGAAGACGAATTGAAACGCAATAAAAGAAGTAGAAGTGCGAAGTTAAGAATAGTGGAGAGGAGTTAGACGATAAAATAAAATGGAAGTAAAACGCGACATACTTTGGAGAGTCTACCTCAGCTATATTCTGATGGTGATTGCCTGTATTGCCATTTTTGGTAAAGCGGTTTACATTCAGCAATTCGAAGGCGCCAAATGGAGAAGTATGAGCGATAGCCTTCACCAACGCATTGATGAAATTGAAGCCGAGCGTGGGACCATCTATAGTGAAGATGGTCAAATGCTGAGTACTTCTATTCCTCAGTTTGATATTTATATTGACTTCCGCGTTGCCAGTCTCCGCGAAAAAAATGGAGCTAGGTTTAGAGAGAATATTGATTCTTTGAGCGCGTCTTTATCTAAATTATTTAAAGACCAAACTCCGTTAGAATATAAAACCATTCTTCAGCAAGGATATAAAGCACAGGACGGATATTTTATGCTGAAGAAAAAAATCTCTTTCACGCAATATGATGCACTGCGCAAATTCCCGCTCTTTAAAATGGGTCGCAATAAAAGTGGTATGATTGCCAATGAAAGAACCATTCGACTCAACCCTTACCAAATGCTCGCTTTTAGAACCATTGGCCTTGCTAGAGATTCTAATAAAGTAGGGTTGGAAATGACTTACGATAGTATTCTCAGAGGTAGAAATGGTAAGCAGACTGTACGCTCTATTGCAGGCGGGGTAGGGGTTCCCGTGGATGATACTTATTTAATTGAACCAGAAACGGGTAAAGATATTGTAAGTACCATTGATGTTTTTATTCAAGATATTACCGAATCGGCCCTCATGAAAATGATGATTAAAAATGATGCCGATCATGGTTGTGCCATTGTAATGGAAACAAAAACTGGAAAGGTTAAAGCCATTGCCAACCTCGGTAAAAAATCTGATGGGGTTTATTGGGAAGATTTAAACTATGCCATTCGCCCGGGTGAACCTGGCTCTACTTTTAAGTTGGCTACTATGATGGCTTTGCTGGAAGATAAAAAAGTTGGTTTAAATCAATCCATCAGTCTCGAAAATGGGGTCTGGAAAATTGCAGGTATTACGGTGTACGATTCGGAAAGGCATAGTGAAAATAACGTAACGGTTAAGCACGCTTTTGAATTAAGTTCAAATGTTGCCATGGCTAAAATGGCCACTGCTTTTTATGCAGG
>JAAFJB010000083.1 GCA_013297995.1 Chitinophagales bacterium
CAATTTTGCTATAAATATGCTAAAATTGCTTATTATATCATCCGACAATCAACCACTTATTTCTGGTAAATACTTTGCCGAACATTCCTTTTACCGCAACCTTGCTAATAAAAAACAACCCTTAGCCCCAATTGAAGCATCCATTTCTCTGAAAATGCAGGGTGGTTGCTATTTGCATCTCGCCAATAATTTTTTTGAATCAGCGATGGATCAAAATTAAAGGTTGGTACCAGCGATTGATCGTTCAACATCCCCATAAAATCAATCAGCCTCAATCTATTCCCTGGAATATGCCAATTCCTTCCCCAGTCACTGTTTAATAAATTACCCATATTCATTAAATCAATACTCCATCCCAAGCCATACCTTCTTTTGTCTATTTTAATGGGAATATACCCCGAAACCCTCAAATCTATTCGATGGTTAAATGGGGAGCGACTTCCATTGCGTGCTGCATAATTCCCCCGATTCTTTTTTAAATAAGCATCCTGTTCTATAAACCATTCCAATGCTTCCTTCTGCTGTTCTGCCGTATAATAAATATCCTGGGTACTAAATGGTTGAAATACTTGATTGGCTAACTCCAAGGCCGTAGGAATATATATTAAATCGTAGCCCACCGTTTCTATATCATCCCCACTCAAACTCCGTTTGCCATACACAAAACTATATGGGGTGCCCGATTGCCCATTGTAGAATAATGCCACGGTGATTTTTTGTTTTCTTGTGATGGCGTAGTTGTAATGCATAGAAAAATGAACGCGATGCCCCATACTAAAATCTGATCTAGCCAGCACCAAATCATTTCTTCCATTCACTTGCTCATTCAAGCGCCAATGATTACCTAGTATTGAATAATTGCCATCTTGCACGGCATAAGATTCCCCATAATTGTATTGCAATTGCCAATTAAAATTAGGCGACTGCATATTTAACATCAGCCCAAACCGATACCCATATCCTCGTTGTGTATTTTGATTGTGCAGCAATATAATTTGGTCGTAAGGATTAGTGCTATCTGCTCGTATCGGAATTTTTGCATTATTAATATTGGAATGTATCAATCGATTGTCTGCACCTTCTAATTTTTGCGTTGCAGGTAAAATATTGATATTGGTAAAACCTATTTCTGCTGTATTTATATAATGCATCGCTTCCATAGATACACTGTATTGATTGTTGAATATTTTCTTCATCTGTAGCATCGATCGCCATACCAATGGCATAGTGATTTTGGGGTTGGCTAAATGAACCGCGCCTTTTGATGCATTTATTTGGTGGCTGGAAGGTGACCAAGGTTCTAAAAGCGGATTGCGAAAACGAATTTTTCTCAGTTCAATGGTATTAGGATCGAATGCACCACTCGTATTTCCATTATTGCTGTATAGTCCGCCCAGCCAAGCAAAAGGCATTCTTCCCGAAAACCAACCCGTACCAATTTGAAGATTTATTTTTTTATTAGGAATTTCTATTTGCCAATAAATTCTTGGAGAAATAGAGGGCCTAATCACCGGTGTATTTCCCGATAAATTATTTGCAATAGCATACTTTTTTTGAAGAATGGGTAAGGCACTATCGTTGGTGAATGCGTCAGTAGGGGGACTGTTTAAAATGGCTTGGTAGCTCATTCTTAACCCCGTTTGTACGCTCATATTTTTATTAATACGCCATTGATGATTCACAAATAAAGCAGTTTTGAGTGCGTGTATTTTATCGGGTTCCTCTTTTAATGTATAATTGGCTCGATATCCTCCGGGTGTTCTATTTTGAAAAAAATTGCTCAGTGAATAATAAAAAAAACTACCGTTTCTACTTTGAATAAAGTTGTTTTTCATGGCATTGTATTCCAATTCGGTACCCAATACCCACCTGTTTTTTCCTTTGCTAAAACTGCGTTTGTACAAGAGATTGGTATTTGATTGTGAGATTGAATTATGCATGGCATCTTCATTATTTCCTAATAATATAATTGCATCGCCATCTAGTATTCTCAATGAAGGAAAATCCAGTCCCCTAGGTTGTGTGAGGTCTTTTGAAAAAGTATAATTGAACAATAGTTGATGGTCGTTTTTTTTTGATGACCTAAATTTCCATTCCACCGCAGCACTTAATAATTGGTGTTGTATTTGCTTTCCATTGTTTAAAAAAATAATAGCTGTTTCATTGCCGGGGGGCGTATTTATTCTGGTGGCTTGGTTTTGTTTTAAGTGAAGAGTCAAATTATTTCTTGCATTCAATTTTGCATCAACCCTTACTGTTAACCTAAGCGCAGTTTGGTTATTTATACTGTTAACCCCTCCAGGATCGTACCCATAAATCGTTTGAAAGGTATGGGTAATATTGGCAAGCTGTGCAGGGTTTTTGGTGTCTCCTTTGTAATTGTTTATTGCGTATAAATCGGATGCTGATTCTTTGGTATAATCACCATTCAAATAATAAAATAATTTATTTTGTTTGATAGGGCCACTTAATGAAACGCCTGTATTGTTTTGTGTATGTTGGTGCCCCTTCCAATATCTGTAAATAGTGGAGACTGGATTGTTCTTCCCCGATTTAGTAATCATATTAATGGCAGCACCCGTATAGCCTCCCAATGACGCATCAAATGGGGAAAGCAGTATTTGCATTTGTTCAATGGTTTCTGTAGCCGCTGGGAAACTACCTGCTTGTCCCCCAAAACTTCCGCTGGGCGATAAGCCAAATACATCGTTTTGTAATGCGCCATCCAAATAAATTGAATTGTAGCGATTGTTTTGTCCCGAAAATGATAAGGCGCCCGTATTGTTATTTACCAATGCAGTGGGTTGATTATTAAATAGTCCGCTAAAGCTTCGGCCCCTAGCAGGTGTTGCTTCTAATTCATTGGCACTTATTAAAATAGCTTGCTGGTGTGGCTTACCCGTCGCAATAAAATTAGCTGTAACGGTAACAGGCATTAATGACATTGGCTTTAGTTCCACATTCAATGTTAAATCACCTCCCAAAACAACGGCTATATTTTCTATTAATAAACTGTCTGTTGTTGTATGCGCTATCTGCATGGTATATCCTAACCCCGGTTCTATGGCTGAAAAATAATAATATCCTTTTGTATTGCTATTGGTTTGGTAAACCCTTCCTGATGCAATATGATTCAATACAATATAAGCATTGGGTAGGGGCTTTTTAAGCAGATAGATACTGCCGCTTATTGAACCAGCAGTGGTTTGTGATGATGAAAAAAATGGATGAGCCAACAAGGCGGCACAGATACAAATTATTTTCATTTGAAAGTATTTGCAACAATGCTAATCAGTTCCCTGGGCTTATGAATAGGTATTTATACTTATTTCAGCCGTTTTTTAACGGGTTGATAAACAGCATCTAAAATGGAATGCTTAATTTTGCAGATTAATTCAGCGTATATGTTAGATAAGATAGAAGATGCAATAGAAGATATTCGGCAAGGTAAAATGGTGATTGTAGTAGATGATGAAGACCGTGAAAATGAAGGCGACTTTATTATGGCTGCTAGATTTGCTACTCCGGAAGCCATTAATTTTATGAGTAAGGAGGGGCGTGGTTTGATTTGTGCTGCGCTTACCGAAGAGCGTTGTGCAGAACTGGAACTCACCCCAATGGTAAGCGCCAATACCTCTTTGCATGAGACTGCATTTACGGTATCGATTGACCTGATAGGACAAGGCACTACTACTGGTATCTCTGCACAAGACCGTTCTAAAACCATACTTGCACTGGTAGATCCGCAAACGAAAGCATGTGATTTGGGAAGGCCGGGTCATATCTTCCCACTAAAAGCCAAAGCAGGCGGCGTATTGCGCAGGAGTGGACATACAGAAGCTACCGTTGATTTGGCGAGGCTGGCAAAGCTAGAGCCGGCTGGCGTTCTGGTAGAAGTAATGAATGAAGATGGAACCATGGCTAGATTGCCCCAGTTGTTGACCATTGCAGAAAAATTTCAATTAAAAATAATTTCAATTAAAGACCTGATTGATTTTCGGTTAAAAACCGATTCTTTAATTGAAGAATTGGTGAGGGTTTCTATGCCCACCAAATTCGGCTTATTTGAATTGGTGGCTTTCAAAGAAAACTTGTCAGGAGCTGAACACCTAGCTTTGGTAAAAGGCGAATGGAAGGAAGGGGAAGCAGTATTAACAAGGGTGCATAGCAGTTGTTTTACAGGAGATATATTAAGCAGCTTACGCTGCGATTGTGGCGATCAATTGCAAAAAGCAATGCGTATGGTAGAATCGGAAGGCAAGGGGGTAATTCTTTATATGAACCAAGAGGGCAGGGGTATTGGATTGATTAATAAATTGAAAGCTTATAAATTACAAGAAGAGGGCTTAGATACTGTAGAAGCCAATCTGGAATTGGGCTTTGGTATGGATGAAAGAGATTATGGCGTAGGTGCACAAATATTAAGGTATTTGGGGGTTACCAATTTGCGTTTAATGAGTAATAATCCTCGTAAAAGAGCGGGACTAAAAGGATATGGGCTATCAATAGTAGAAGTGGTTGCCATTGAAGTGGCTTCTAATCCCCATAATGAAAAATATTTGGCCACTAAAAGAGACAAACTAGGGCATACTATTTTAGGCGTTTAACTGCTTATATTCATTCAAAACATAACAATAGCTTAATCATATAAATGGTGTAATGGAAGGATATTTGTAACAAATTCTTGCATTGCATTTTAAACATGAATTAGGAGCTGCCGATTTTGGAAGTGATTTTCTCTGGGGTGTTGCTATCTCTGCTTTGCAGAATGAAGGAGCTGCTTTTTCAGATGGAAAGGGACTATCTATTTGGGATACATTTTCGCGCCGAATAGGTAAAATAAAATCTGGCGTTAAGCCTACTGTAACCACCGACTTTTATCACCGATATAAAGACGATCTAATGCTGGTAAAAGCATTGGGCTTTAAAGTATTTAGGTTCTCCATTGCATGGAGTAGAATTTTACCCGAAGGAACGGGTCGCGTTAACAAAGAAGGTATTGCATTTTATCATCGGCTCATTGATGAATGTATTGCGTTGGATCTAATTCCTTTTGTTACCCTATACCATTGGGATTTACCGCAGGAGCTTCAAAAAGAAGGGGGCTGGGCCAGCACCCATATGCTTAAATGGTTTAGTCGCTTTGCCAAAATCTGCGCAGAAGAATACGGCAATAAAGTTAAAAACTGGATTGTATTGAATGAGCCAATGGGCTTTACTACCTTGGGTTATATGCTTGGCAAACACGCGCCAGGCATCAGTAGTATGAACCAGTATATGAGCGCTATTCACAACGCTGCAATTTGTACAGCAGAAGGTGGAAGAATCATTCGTTCCTTGGTAAGTAATGCATATATAGGTACCAGTTTTTCTTGCAGTGAAGTAATTCCCTATACCGATAAGCCAGAAGATATATTGGCAGCCAGAAGAGGAGATGCGTTGTTGAATCGTTTATTTATTGAACCCGTTCTTGGAAGAGGCTATCCTGAAGATGTGCCGCTGCCTTTTTTTGAGAAATTGCATATTCATACCAAAGCTTGGAAATATAAGGAGCGGATGCAGTTTAATTTTGATTTTATTGGACTGCAAAATTATTTCGCCTTAACCGTAAAACACAATCCACTCATTCCTTATGTGCAGATGTCGGAAGTGAAAGCTGCTTCAAGAAAAGTACCTCATACCGCATTGGGATGGGAGATAAATGCAGAAAGTTTTTATAGGATGATTAAGCGTTTTTGGATGTATGGAAGTGTAAAAGAAATTATGATTACTGAAGGGGGAGCGGCTTTTAAAGACTTTCTTGTAAATGGGGTGGTTGATGATACTCGAAGGATAGATTATTTTAAACAATATATAGCCGCAGCAGGGAAAGCCAAAAATGATGGGGTAAAACTGAGTGGCTATCTGGCGTGGACGCTTACCGATAATTTTGAATGGTCAGAAGGATACCATGCAAGATTTGGATTGGTACACGTAGATTTTAATACCCAGTTGCGAACCATTAAAAACTCTGGTTATTGGTTTAGAAATTTTTTAAATAACCAATCCCTTGTTTCGTAGTTTTGAATATATACCCATTTATGAAGACTACTTTTTTACTACTACTTTGCTCATGGTTGTCCACTCAAGTACTCAGTCAACACACACTTGTTGCCAACGATTTTAAAATACCTGATAGTGGCCGTGTTACAAGTTTATACACCGAATTTTTGGTGAAAGAAAATAATATAAAAAGAAAGCAAATATTTATTGCCAATGCATTCCAGTCGGGTGAAATACAACTCATTAGAAAAGCCAGAAAACGCTTAATGGGCTTTACTTTAACTGCATTGCCAATGCAACAGGTTGAATTATTTGCTGCGGGTATTGGCATAGAAACTTCTATGAAAAAAGAAAGTGATGGGAGTGTTATCGCAACTGCAATATGGAATAAAACTTGGAAGGAAAATCAAGTGTATAAAACCATAGTGACTGCTTTGCCCGATAGCGCAACAAAATCTACTATTTATTCCGCGTATATTTTAGAACCGAATTCGCAAGGTTGGAAATTTTTAGCGGCTTATAAATTAACCAATGAAGCCATTACATTTACCCGATTTCAACAAACCCTCTTAGGGGTAGACCCTGCCAAAACAAATCCTTGGATTCAAACAGAACGTGGCAGGTGGATTGCCATTCAGTCGAGAGATTTCTTTGCCAAGCAGCCAGGCGCTGAGCGTCCTGTGGTTGACTTAATGAAAAATACAGATTCTTTACAGCAAGCACAAAAAGATTACGAGCAGATTATTAACGCCGTAAAATCTAATAGAATTGATACTACGGGTAGTAAAGATGGGGTGTATTATAAAATTGTAAAAGAAGGGAAGGGTGGGTTGGTAAAACTTACCGATACGGTTTCTGTATTTTATAAGGGTAGTTTATTGGAAAACGATGCTGTATTTGATCAAACCAAAGATAAGCCAGCTATGTTTCCGCTGAATCGTTTAATAAAAGGCTGGCAGCTAATAGTTCCTTTATGCAAAGTAGGCGGGGTGGTAAAAATTTATATTCCATCGGCACTGGCTTATTCTATTAGATCAAGAAGCAAAAGCATACCGCCAAACAGTGTATTGGTATTTGAAATAGAAGTTGTGGATTCGAAATAAGCAACGATAAATTGTATTGTACGAGCTATTGCTTTGCTCTTTTTTTAAGTAATTTCTTTATAGCATCAATTTCCTTTTGTTGTTGAATATTATAGAGGGTAAGTTCCTCTACTTTTTTTAATAATAGTGCATTCATTTTGCCAAGATCCAATCCATCTTTCATTACTTCTTCGGTGGTTTGAATACCCGGTAAATGCTTGTTTTTTTGAATGTATTGCTCAAGTTGGTACAGGGGCATTAACGAATAATTTTTATGGAAAACATGGTCGTACCAGTCCTTAGAATTTTTAATAGCTACTTTAACTTTCTCGGTTAAAATACCTTGCTCTACATAAAGTTTATAGCCATCAACTTGGGTGTTTACATCGCCAATTTTAACACGGCCTTCGTAGGAATCTATGGAGAAGAATTCCTTTTCAATGGCATCGTTTCCTGCTTTGTGGCTAATTTTAAAAGTCTGTGGTGTTTTCAGTACATCGTCCCCAGAAACCCTTGCGCCAATAGTCCAATAGCTTATATTCTTGGGATTGGTGAGGTCGCCGTTGGAGAACATAATGGAGGGTTCATTTTGTCCCCCCGAAGCCCACTCATTGCTGAGTTTTAATAAAATATTTTTTGATCGGGTGTTGCCAATTCCTTTTTTAATTTCCATGGGCGCGCCCGGCGTAAGAATTCCAATTCCTGCAAAGCCAGATTCTGGAAAAACGTTCTGCGCATCACCAGTAGTAGGTATAGCAATTGTTTGATTTGAAGCTATGGGCTTAGCTTTACCACTGGATGTGGGTCGCTGCGCATTGGCCGAAAATTGAAACAAGCAGAGGCATATCGTACTACAAAAGAAAATTTTCTTCATATTCATTGCTAATTCAGTTCAAAAACGAAAATAAGCAAAAAAACTGTGTGCAAGCTTTGCTTACCGATGGTGCCCTTGCTCTCCGTCTTCTTTTTCCTTCTCATAGGCTTTAATAATGGCTTTTACGAGACGGTGACGAACAACATCTTCCTCATTTAATTCTATATGTGCAATGCCTTCAATATTTTTTAAAATACGGGTTGATTTTTCCAGTCCGCTCCTCATATTTCTAGGCAAATCTACTTGGGTAGGATCACCAGTTATAATAGCTTTGGCATTGGCTCCAATTCTGGTTAGGAACATTTTCAATTGCAGGTCGTTGGTATTCTGTGCTTCATCTAAAATGATAAAAGCATTGTCTAATGTTCTACCACGCATATAAGCAAGGGGCGCAATTTCAATGGTTCGGGTACTCATATAATAACCCAACTTATCGGCTGGAATCATATCATCAAGTGCATCGTAGAGGGGACGTAAGTAAGGATCTATTTTTTCTTTTAAATCGCCCGGTAAAAAACCCAAACTTTCTCCAGCTTCAACCGCGGGGCGAGTGAGGATGATTTTCTTTACTACTTTATTTTTTAGTGCGCGCACCGCCAATGCAACAGCCGTATAGGTTTTGCCCGTACCTGCTGGCCCAATGGCAAATACAATATCGTTTTTATCCGCAGCTTGCACCATTTTTTTCTGATTCTGGGTGCGGGCTCTCACCGTTTTTCCATTAGGGCCAAATACCAAAATATCATTGGGATTTCTTTCCACAAAATTGTCCACAACCTCTGCATCGTCACCGCCTAAAATTTGCTCAAAATAGCCTTCACTCAAATGGCCGTTGCGTTGCAGGTATTGAACAATAAGGTCAATTTTTTCACGGGCAGTATCAATCTGTTCGGGTGCTCCGCTCAGTTTTAATTGAGTGCCTCTTGAAAGAATTTTTAAAAGGGGGAATTTCTTTTTAAGCAAATCTAGTTTGCCATTGTTAACGCCAAAAAACTCGGTAGGATTAACGGTTTCTAAGCTAATGATGGTCTCTGTCAATCTCTTTGGGTTTTAGATGAAGGATCAAAATATAAGGCGTGCCTCTTTGTCAAATTTAGTTAGAATGTATATATAATTCCTAATGTTTCTTATTCACAGATGTGGAAAGAATAATTCAAGTTGCAGGTGAATTATTCGCCAATTAATTTTAACGCTTCAATGGTTTTAGTTGGGTTGGGTGATTTAAAAACAGTATTACCTGCTACCAGAATATCTGCACCAGCATGAATAATAGCTGCGGCATTATCTAGCGTTACGCCTCCATCAATTTCTATTAAGCAACTACTCGCTTTTGCAAGAATCATTTGTTTGAGTGCTGCAATTTTTATGAGGGTATAGGGGATAAAACTTTGTCCACCAAAGCCAGGGTTTACACTCATTAAACATACCAGGTCTATATCAGCAATAATAGCTTCTAATAATGCAATAGAAGTATGTGGGTTTACCGCAACACCTGCTTTCATGCCGAGGCTTTTTATCTGTTCAATATTTCGGTGTAAATGAGGGCAGGCTTCAATATGAACGGTTAATATATCAGCGCCAGCATCTTTAAAAGCGCTTGCATAGTTGCCCGGTTCTTCAATCATTAAATGAACATCACAAATTTTTGTGGTGGCTTTGCGAACGGCACTAATTACCGGCAATCCAAAACTTATATTGGGTACAAATCTTCCATCCATTATATCTAAGTGAAACCAGTCTGCTTTGCTATTGTTAAGCATAGTGCAGTCGGCTTCTAAATTCAGAAAATTGGCACTCAACAAGGAAGGGGCAATAATGGGCATAAATTATTTTTTATTGAAGTTGCTGGATGGCTTTCTTGGCTTCTTTTATTGTGGAATCGAAAGTAAGTGCTTTTTGGTAATAGTTGACTGCTTCAATGGGTTGATGGGCAGTTTGTTTGCATTTTGCCATCCAATAATAGCCATCCGCATAAGCAGGGTTGAGTTTGGTGGTTGTTTCAAAAAGTAAAAAAGCTTCCTCAATTTTAGATTGCTCATAGCGTATAAATCCTTTCTCCATATAGGCTTCAAGATAACGATACCTGTTTGCAATACAGGAGTCGAACCTGCTGGCAGCTTCTTTGTAATTCCTGGTTCGAGCATAGTACACTCCTTTTATAAAATACAGGTCAGCTTTTAATTCTCTTGCAGGAAACAATATGCTGGTGTTTTTACAGAGTGAGAGAGCGTCTGCACTTTTTTGTTCAGCCAATAAATTTGCCAAAGCAAGTAAGGCTTGGGGGGTAGCATAGCTTTTAATAGAAAAACGATAATATGTAATGGCTGCGGTGGTATCATGAAGGTATTCACTATAAATGCCTTTTCTATACCATAACGCGTGGTTTAGGCTATCGTTTTTCAACAGTCGCTCGTTTAGCTGTATCGCTTTAGCATAGTCGCCAGCACTATCCAGCAATTGAATATATTGTTCTGTTAATGCAAGGCTATCGGGGTATAATTGAACTGATTTAGCTAGGTAGTGCATGGTTGAGGCTGTCGTTTTTCAACAGTCGCTCGTTTAGCTGTATCGCTTTAGCATAGTCGCCAGCACTATCCAGCAATTGAATATATTGTTCTGTTAATGCAAGGCTATCGGGGTATAATTGAACTGATTTAGCTAGGGCTTGCATGGCTTTAGTTTCTCCGGCTTGTTCTTTCGTTGCTGATAATTCCGCAGTTGCTGAATCCTTACAGCCCATTAGTAGTAACCAACAAAAGCAAATAAAAGCGTAGTTCATGCTGTAAAATTAATCACTAAAATCATTATCTTACAATTATCTGACAGTTACAGTTTGCTAAGCTTGTACTTTTGCGCTTTATTTAAGCCATTTTATGAGAAAGTATTTTTTAGTATTTGCTACGCTAGTTCCATTTTTAACAACCATAGCGCAAACCACAGTTTCGGGCGATACCCTGCGTTTTGAAGGAGAAAATCATTTTAAAAATATTCAACAACTCACTTTTGGTGGCGACAATGCCGAAGCTTATTGGAGTTTTGATAGTAAGCATATAGTTTTTCAACGAACCAATCCTAAAGAGGGATTGAATTGTGATCAGATTTTCATTGGTAAAGTGCCAACAAAACCAGGTGAAAAATTTGAGTATAAGATGGTAGGAGCTGGGAAGGGACGTTCTACTTGTGCTTATTTTATGCCCGATGGCAAACATATTATTTATGCGTCAACGCATGAAGGAGGCGATGCTTGTCCCCCCGTACCCGATCGGCAAAAGTATGGCAACCGTTATATTTGGCCAATTTATAGTAGCTATGATATTTATATGGCTGATTTGAATGGGAAGATTGTAAAAAAACTTACCCATTCCAAAGGCTACGATGCGGAAGCTACCCTTTCTTATGATGGAAAAAAAATGATTTACTGTAGTGATAAATCAGGCGATTTAGAATTGTATATTATGGATTTGGCTAGTGGAAAAGAAAAACAAATTACGTTTGATTTAGGGTATGATGGAGGTGC
>JAAFJB010000084.1 GCA_013297995.1 Chitinophagales bacterium
AGAAAAACACCTACGTGGCCGTACCGCCGAAAACATTATTGGCCTGCTTATACAAGGCATAAAATCGGTAAACAAAAAAGTAACTTACGAAGCCATCCCCAAAGAAGTAGATGCCATAAAACATGCTATTGGTATGGCCTTATCGGGTACTTATATTGTTGCATTAAGCGATGTAATTGATAATGCTATTGATATTGTACAGTTGTACCAAGAAAGGGAAATGCAGAATGAGGCGTTGTAGGATTTGTATAGCAGAGTAGATGGGAATTATCAATTAACACCTAAAGACTTGTTTTAAAAAATCAAATAACTTTTTACCATTCCAAAATTAAATGCGTTAAAAGTAAATACCTTCACAGTGTATTTAATTTCTTACAATTGCATCCAAAAATTTATACCAGTAAATTGCCATAATTTTAAAAAACTAAATGAATGAAAACTAAATTGCAATACATAAATTGAAAATAACTAACAATGACCGATAATTTAGCATTAGAAAAAACCCTATGGCAAGCAGCCGACAAATTGCGCAACAATATGGATGCGGCCGAATACAAACACGTAGTATTGGGTTTGATATTTTTAAAATATATTTCTGATGCTTTTGATGACCTCTTTGAGCAATTAAAATCAACCGAAACTGATACAGGAGCCGACCCAGAGGATAAAGATGAATATACTGCCGAAAGAGTGTTTTATGTGCCACCATCTGCTCGTTGGAAATGGTTACAAGGCAGAGCAAAGCTACCAACAATCGGCAAAGACATTGACGATGCAATGGATGCCATCGAAAAAGACAACCCAACTTTAAAAGGTGTTTTACCAAAAGACTATGCAAGGCCAGCATTGGATAAACAACGATTGGGGGAATTGATAGATTTAATTGGCTCTATCACATTAAGCAAAGGAAAAGACGGAAAAGGAAAAGACATATTAGGTTGGGTGTTTGAATATTTCTTGGGGCAGTTTGCCGATGCCGAAGGAAAAAGAGGTGGACAATTTTATACTCCGCAAAGTATTGTGAGAATATTGGTTGATATGCTTGCACCCGAACCCGAAAAACGTGTGTATGACGGTGCTTGTGGCAGTGGTGGAATGTTTGTACAAAGCGAACGCTTTATTGAACTACACGAACATCGCAAAGGTAAAATCTCAATTTTTGGGCAAGAGAGCAACCCAACCACTTACAAATTGGCAAAAATGAATTTGGCTATTCGTGGTATTGATGCCAAAATAGAATTGGGCGATACCTTGATGAACGACAAATTCCCTGAGCTGAAAGTGGATTATGTAATTGCCAATCCGCCTTTTAACGTAAGCGATTACAACATAAACAAAGCCGAAACGCACAAATGGAAATATGGCGTTCCGCCAACAGGTAATGCCAACTATGCTTGGTTGCAATTGTTCATTAGCAAATTGGCACCTTATGGAACGGCAGGCGTTGTGTTGGCAAATGGCAGTATGAGTTCTGAAATTGCAACCGAAGGACAAATTAGAAAAGAATTGATTGAAAACGACTTGGTAGATTGTATGGTTTCGTTGCCTTCACAATTATTTTACAACACACAAATACCAGCGTGTTTGTGGTTTTTGGCTCGTAACAAAGAAGGTTTTTCCCCTACTGGGGGAAACGGAAAAGGGGGCTTAAGAAACCGCAACAACGAAATTCTTTTTATTGATGCCCGAGAATTAGGCACAATGATAAGCCGCAAACAAAAAGAGTTAAGCGAAAAAGACATTGCCAAAATTTCGGACACTTATCACAGCTGGAGAAAAGCGTCTGATCCACTGATTAAAAATGATTTACTTGATGGCTATGATTTGAAAAATGGAAAATCAATTAATCAAAAAAATCATAGTTCAGACTATACGGACATTCCAGGGTTTTGTAAAAGTGCTACTATTGAAGATGTACGCAAAAACAACTATGTACTTACACCTGGCAGATACATTGATTTTGCGGCAATAGCTGAAGATGTAATTGCATTTGAAGATAAAATGCAAACACTTTCTACCACTCTTTTTACACAAATGCAAAAAGCCAATGCGTTGGACGAGGCTATTAAATTAAATTTGCATAAAATTGGTTTCACAATTTAAACTGGAATAAGACAATGAATTACGATATAAAAATAGTTGGCGATGATGAGGATAATGGTCTAATTGAATTTGACCGTTTAACTCTTCTTACAAAATCCACTAAAGATATTGCCACCAAAGCTTTGATGTTACAATTGAGAGGATTTAGTGATATTAATCCTGACAAGCATATTAAAAAAGCATTAGAACTTAGGCTTAAAAGTTTGGTAGGAAGCGAACAAGATGGCACATCTATGACTATAGACTGCAACAACTTTTCTGAAACTATCAAAGGTTTACAACTGGATGTTTTTAAGCCGAAAGAACAGCTTTTAGAAGCTACGCCAATGTCTTTAGTTATTAATGCATTTCATAGTGCTTTAAGTGAAAAACAAAATGAAGCAGATATTGATAAGCCATTATTAAAGTCTCTAATCAATTTTAAAAAAAATTTTATTAGCGATAATGAAATATTCTATTTAGCTAATAGAGGCACAGTAGCCGAAGTGAAACTCACAAAAAATGATTTTCAAAAAATTAGTTTATTAGAAGAAAGTATTCCCGACCCCAATAAGGTTATAATAAATGGAAAATTAGATGAAATCAAAGTATCAAAAGGGCGACTTGGGTTGCAAACAGAAAAAGGAATATTAACTGTTATTGCAAAAACCGAAACGGTTTTAAATTCAATTCTTGAATATGTAGGTAAGGAAATCACAATAACTGGAATGGCTCACTATAAACCCAACGGACAAGTGAGTTTTGTAGAAGTACAAGAATTTGGTAAACCTAATGCCTCCGACAAATATTTTTCTAAAAAACCTAATGTAATGACTGCTGAACAGCAATTATTGTTTCAAGCCAAACAAGGCAAAGGTACTAAAACGCTTGAGGCATTAATAAATGCTCAAGGATTACTTGATGATGTTAGTGATGAGGAGTTTAATGAAATACTAAAATCATTAAAATAATATGGACTACATACTATTAGACACTTGCATTGTTGTTCATATTCTAAGAAATAATGATTACAGTAAAAAATGCAAAGAAGCAATTGAAAAATTTAGCGAGAATCCAACAATAATATTGTCTGTTGTGAGCAAAGCTGAATTAGAATCGTTGAGTAAACAGCAAAAATGGGGCGAACCACGACTAAAGGCTTTGTCATTAATCCTAAATGAAGCTACTTTTATTGACATTGAAAATACCGATGAAAATTTGATTACTGCTTATTCAAACATCGACACGTTTTCGAAACGAAAAGGAAACGATAAATATGGAAATGTTTTGAACGATTCCGCTAAAACAATGCACAAGAACGACCTTTGGATTGCTGCAACCGCCTCTACATTAAATATTCCGTTACTAACTACCGATGGCGACTTTGACCACTTGAATGGTACATTCTTAAATGTTATAAAAGTAATTTAAAACTCATTACACTATTTGAACATACGATATGATAGATTACGATAAATTTCAAAAATCGCTCAAACACTTAGAGGAGCAACATAAAAACTATATTAACATAGAAGAAAAACCTTTTTTAACAGAAATAGATAAAGAAGGCATTGCCGAATCGGTTATTCAACGCTTTGAAACTTGCTACGATACGCTTTGGAAGGTGCTCAAACGTTATTTAAGCGAAGAGCTTGGTGTACCCGAAGTACCCAATAGCCCAAAACCTATTTTTAGAATAGCAGCCGACAATAAACTATTTACTGCCGACGTAACCCAATGGATAAAATACAGCGAGGCTCGTATTGATACCTCACACGACTATTCGGGCGATAAAGCCGAAGAGGCACTAGCCTTGATGGGCGATTTTATTGCTGATGCCATTGATTTGTATATAACTATGACAGGCACAACGTGGGAATAAAAATAGACATAGCACCCAAAGACTTAAAAACGCTACTAGTAATACTCAAAAAGTATTTGCCTAATACCCTTGTATGGGCGTTTGGCTCACGAGTGAAGTTTACAGCTAAACAAACCAGCGATTTAGACTTGGTGGCTTTTATCAACGAAAAACAAACATTGCAGTTTTCTTCGCTTAAAGAAGCCTTTGCAGAAAGCAATTTGCCTTTTAGCGTGGATATACACAACTGGAACGAACTGCCCGCAGCTTTTCATAAAAATATAAACAGCAGTTATGTGGTTTTGCAAGATGATGCAAAAGAAGAAAAACCGAGTGATTGGAAAACATATAAGTTGGGGGAGTTGGGAATTCTTGCAAGAGGAAAATCTAAGCATAGACCAAGAGATGCTTCGTTTTTATATGGTGGGAAATATCCTTTTATACAAACAGGAGATATAAAAGCTGCAAATCATAAAATATCAACTCATACGCAAACTCTTTCAGATGAAGGTTTAAAACAAAGTAAACTTTGGGATAAAGGAACTATTTGCATAACCATTGCTGCAAATATTGCTGATACAGCTATTTTGGATTATCCTGCTTGTTTTCCTGATAGTGTCATTGGTTTTGTTCCAAACAAAGAGGTTTGTGATATTGATTTTATGGAATATCTACTACAATTTTCTAAACGAAATTTACAAAGTCATTCTATTGGTTCTGTTCAGGATAATATAAATTTAGGAACATTTTTGAATTTCACTGTTGAAGTCCCTGACCTACCCACCCAAACCCAAATCGCTCAAATCCTTACTTCTCTTGACGACAAAATAGAACTCAACCTACAAATGAACCAAACCTTAGAAGCAATGGCACAAGCCCTGTTTAAAGAATGGTTTGTAAACTTCAACTTTCCAAACTTTGACGGTGTTTTAGAAAATGGTTTGCCGAAGGGTTGGAGAATGGGTCAACTAAGTGATTTATGTATAAAAATCACAAAAGGGACAACACCAACAACTTTAAAAAAGCAATTTACAAATGAAGGGATAAACTTTATAAAAGTAGAAAGTATAAATGAGGTGTATGGTTTTATACCAGAAAAATTTGCCTTTATTGATGAAGAAACTAATGAGTTGTTGAAAAGGTCTAAAATTGAAGAAAACGATATTCTGTTTACGATTGCAGGTACGTTAGGAAGAATTGCAATTGCAGATGTTTCTATTTTACCTGCAAACACAAATCAAGCAGTTGCAATAATTAGATGTTCTTCTACTGACTATATTAATTATGTTTTGTTCTTACTAAAATCAGATTTGTTTTTAAGTACAATAACAAGTAAAGCCGTTCACGCTGTTCAAGCAAATATCAGTTTAGGTGTAATTTCAGATACAGAGATTGTTATTCCGAAAACGGAAACTTTACTTGATTTTAATAATGCAATCAATCCAATAATGAAAAAGATGGTTGAAAACAACTATCATACACAAACATTAACCCAAACCAGAGATACTTTATTACCAAAGTTGATGAGTGGAAAAATAAGTCTGAACACGATTTAAAAGATTACAAGATGGACAAGATTTTTAAATGCAAAGCAAATCCTGATAATCAAATAATTCTGAAATCGTGTGCTGACAAAAAATGAATTAAAATAATTAAAGGATGGACAAGATTTTAAATGTAGATGTTAATGAAATAACACGTAAGATAATTGGCTGTGCTATGAAAGTGCATTCTACGCTTGGTAATGGATTTCAGGAGGTCATTTACCAAAGGGCATTAGCAATTGAAATGCAAAAGCAAGGTTTAGGCTTTCAAAGAGAAATGGAAATGACAATTTTTTACGATAGTATTGATATTGGCACTCGTAGAGTAGATTTTTTTGTGGAAGATAAAGTAATGGTTGAATTAAAAGCCCTTGAAAAGTTGGAAGATGTACATAAGGCACAAGTTATAAACTATTGCGAAGCATATAATATCGCCGATGGTTTGTTAATCAATTTTGGCAGTAAAAGTTTAGATTTTAAGAGGGTTTACAATAAGAAATTAGTAACCCCAAGTAACAATCCTGTTAATCCAATAATCAAGTAATCGTGTTAAGACAATGGCAGCAATAAGCGAAAACGAAATAGAGGCAATTGCCCTTTCCTATCTTCAAAATTTAGGTTATTCCTATATATTGGGTACTATCCTTTCGCCTGATGGCGAACACCCCGAAAGGCAATATACCGATGTGGTTTTGGCTAATCGTTTGCGTGATGCTATTGACAAACTCAACACAACAATTACCCAAGATGCCAAAGAAGATGCACTCAAAAAAGTGTTGCGTACCGAAAGCCCAAATGCATTAATCAACAACGAAACTTTTCATAAATACCTAACCGAAGGTGTAGATGTAGAAGTACGAACAGCCGATGGTATAAGAGGCGAAAAAGTATATATCGTTGACTTTTCCACTGCAGAAAACAACGAGTTTTTAGCCATCAATCAATTTACAATAATCGAGGGTAATCAAAATAAAAGACCCGATATTATTTTGTTTGTAAATGGATTGCCTTTGGTGGTTATAGAACTTAAAAATGCAGTAGATGAAAACGCCACCATCAAATCGGCTTACAACCAATTACAAACCTATAAGCAAACAATTCCTTCACTTTTTACCTACAACGAGTTATTAATTGTAAGCGATGGTTGGGATGCTCTGTGCGGAACTGTAACCAGCGACTTTGGCAGGTTTATGAGTTGGAAAACCAAAGACGGAGAAACCACAGCCGACCATTTGCAACCACAAATGGAAGTGATGTTTTACGGAATGTTGAACAAAAAAACGCTGTTAGATTTAATTCGTCAGTTTGTAGTTTTTGAAAAAAGCGATACCAAAACTCTCAAAAAAGTAGCCGCTTACCACCAATATTATGCTGTAAACAAAGCCGTAGAAAGCACCGTAATTGCCAGCAGTAGCAATGGCGACAGACGAGGTGGCGTAATTTGGCACACACAAGGAAGTGGCAAAAGTTTGAGTATGGTTTTTTATTCGGGCAAGCTCATTATTGAGCCACGAATGGAAAATCCAACTTTGGTAATCCTTACAGACAGAAACGATTTAGACGAGCAATTACACGAAACGTTTACCAATTGCCAGCAACTTTTAAGACAACAACCTCAAAAAGCGGAGAACCGAAAAGATTTAAGACAATTATTAAAAGTAGCTTCGGGTGGTCTAATTTTTACAACCATTCAAAAATTCACTACAAATGATGGCGAAAAAGATTTTGCCATAAGAAATATTGGAGTAAAAGTTGAACCAGTTAGCACTAGACAAAATATTGTTGTTGTGGCCGATGAAGCCCATAGAAGTCAATATGATTTTGAAGATGGCTTTGCAAAACATTTAAGAGATGCTTTACCTAATGCAACCTTTATTGGTTTCACAGGTACACCCATTGAAAGTAAAGATAAAAACACACAAGCGGTTTTTGGTAACTATGTGGACATTTACGATATACAACAAGCCGTAAATGACAAAGCCACCGTTCCAATTTTCTATGAAAGCAGGTTGGCAAAAGTACATTTTGCCGAAGAGGAAAAAGTAAGTTTAGACGAGCAGTTTGAAGAACTAACCGAAGGCGAAGAGTTGAGTAATCGCCAGCAAATGAGAGCCAAATGGACACGATTAGAAGCCATTGTAGGCAATCCCAACCGTATTGCAAAAATTGCCGAAGATTTAGTGTATCACTTTGAACAACGGAGCGGAGTTTTAGAAGGCAAGGCAATGATTGTGTGTATGAGCCGAAGAATTTGTGTGGAATTATATGACGCAATTATCAAAATTCGTCCGTTGTGGCATTCAGACGATGACGACAAAGGAACGATAAAAGTAATAATGACAGGAAGCAGTAGCGATGCTTTGAAAATGCAACCACATATTCGCAACAAACCAAAACGCAAAGCCATTGGCGACCGTTTGAAAAACCCGAACGACAGTTTGAAATTGGTAATTGTTAGGGATATGTGGCTCACAGGTTTTGACGCACCTTGTTTGCATACCTTGTATGTGGACAAACCAATGCGAGGACATAATTTGATGCAAGCTATTGCCCGAGTAAATCGAGTTTTTACAGAAGGGAAAGAAGGCGGTTTGGTAGTTGATTATTTAGGCATTGCACAAGAGTTAAAATCGGCATTAGCAGAATACACCGCAAGCGGTGGCGAAGGAAAACCAACACTTGACCAAGAATTAGCAGTTGCCAAAATGTTGGAATTGTACGAAGCCATAGACTATCAATTAAGGCATTTTGATTGGAAAAAATTCTTCACACTTTTGCCCGAAGAAAAACTAAAATTCATTCCTGTAATTGTAGATTATATTTTCAGTCAGGAAAACGGAGAGCAAAGTTTTACCGATAATACAAAAAACTTACTGAAAGCATTTGCTATTTCTGTACCACACGATAAAGCAATGGCAATACGAGATGATGTGGCTTTGTTTCAAGCAATCAAATCCAGATTGGTAAAAATATCAGATCGGAACGAAAGCAGTGCAGGTGGAGAAGAAATGGAAACGGCAATCAAGCAAATCATTTCCGAAGCCATTACAGCCGATAATGTAATTGATATTTTTGATGCAGCAGGTTTGAAAAAACCAAACATTGAAATATTAGACGAACGCTTTTTGGAAGAAGTTAAAAACTTACCACAAAAGAATTTAGCGGTTGAATTATTGAAAAAATTACTAAAAGACGAAATAAAAAAGCGGACAAAAATCAATTTGGTAGAAAGCAAAAAGTTTTCCGAAATGTTGGAAGATGCTATAAAGCGTTACCATAACGGAATGATTGATACTGTTGAATTTTTAGAAAAAGTTTTAATTCCTTTTGCAGAGCAAATTAAGGAAGCCGATAAACGAGGCGAAAAATTAGGTTTGGATTATAGAGAATATGCTTTTTACACAGCATTGGAAGTAAACAATACGGCAGTTGCCTTGCTGGGTGACGAAATACTAAAACACATTGCTCAAGAACTTTTAAAAACAGTTCGTAATAGTGCAACAATAGATTGGACAATAAAAGAAAGCATACAATCTGCATTAAGACGAAATATAAGACGAATTTTAAGGCTACATGGTTATCCGCCAGACCTTCAAGAAAAAGCGGTGGACACAGTAATCACACAAGCAAAAATGTTAGCAGAGGATTTAATAAACAATAAAACGATAGACGAATAAGCCAACTCTTTTTGTCTTCGTGTTTGCCACCCCTAATACCCCAAATTCGGGCCCAGTCACCTCTCCGCTGTTTCTACATCCATACCTTTTCTGTTGGCGTAGTCAACTACTTGGTCTTTATCTATTTTGCCTAAGCCAAAATATTTGGCCTGTGGGTGTGCCATATAAAAACCACTTACAGCAGCGGTGGGGTACATGGCAAAGCTTTCGGTAAGTTTTAGGCCAATTTCGGTCTCGGCGTTTAATAGGGCAAAAAGGGTTTCTTTTGCGGTATAGTCGGGGCAGGCAGGGTAACCTGGTGCTGGGCGTATGCCTTGGTATTTTTCTTTAATTAAATCGTCGTTTGCCAGAATTTCGTTGTTGGCATAACCCCAATATTCTTTACGCACTAGTTCGTGTAGTTTTTCGGCAAAAGCTTCGGCTAATCTATCGGCTAAGGCTTTGGCCATAATGCTGTTGTAATCATCGTGGTCGGCTTCAAATTTGGCTACCATTTCGTCGCAACCTATGCCTGTGGTTACGGCAAAGCCACCAAAATAATCTTGTATGCCTGTGTTTTTTGGGGCAATAAAATCCGCCAAAGCGTAATAAGGTTCATCTTTTGCTTTTTCGGCCTGTTGGCGAAGGGTGTAGATAGTAATTTCCTCTCCCCGCCCCTCTCCAAAGGAGAGGGGCGGGGGTCGTTACCGGCAATTGTTAAAACAATATCATCGCCCACATTATTAGCTGGCCAAAAACCAAATACCGCTTTGGCGGTAAGCAATTTTTTATCTATAATTTCTTGTAGCAATATTTGCGCATCGGCAAAAAGTTTTTTGGCTTCAATGCCTACATATTTATCTTCAAATATTTTGGGATATGTGCCCCTTAACTCCCAAGTATGAAAAAACGGACTCCAATCTATATACGCAGGGCAAACGCATTAAAATAGCTACCAAAACTATATTTAATTAATTACCTTATTATCAACAAATTAATTTGTTTTCGAGTGATTTAATTTGTATATTTATCTAACAATTAGATAGATATGGAAAAAGATAAAAATTCGATTATTACACATTTTAGCGAAATGAAAGACTTTCGTATCAGTAGAAAAAGGTTATACCCGCTTATAGAAATAATTACTATTGCTATTGCAGGTACTTTATGTGGGGCAGAAAGTTATGAGGAAATTGAAGATTTTGGACTTGAGCGTATAGCGTGGTTACAAACATTTTTAGACTTACCAAATGGTATTCCATCACACGATACTTTTAATAGGGTGTTTGCATTAATGGACCTATTAAAGTTTGAAATCTGTTTTAGAGCATGGATAAATGCGGTACTTGATAGCCCCAATAAAGGACTAATTAGTATTGACGGAAAGACAATTAGAGGAGCTAAAACAGGAGGTATAAAATCGCCTATACATATGGTAAGTGCTTGGTTAAGTGAAAGAAATGTAGTATTAGGGCAAGTTAAAGTTTCAGAAAAATCAAACGAAATAACCGCCATACCCGAACTCATCAAAGGCATGTTTATCAAAGACTGTATTATTAGTGTAGATGCAATGGGATGCCAACAAGATATTGCAAAATGTATCTTAGCCGAAGGTGGAGATTATGTTTTAGCAGTCAAAAATAATCAGCCCACATTGTACCAAAACATAGAAGATAGCTTTAGATTTTACCAGCCCAATGATGTTTATGAAGCAACCGATACAGGACATGGAAGGGTAGAAAAAAGAAAATGTAGTATTATCACAAATTTAGGCCATTTAGAGCAGCCTGAAAAATGGGAAAGCATAAAAATGTTGGTAAAAATAGAAAGTGAAAGATACTTTAAGCTAAACAACAATAGCGAAACAGCTATACGATATTATATTGTAAGTAAAGCCGAAACAGCTAGCTTTTATGAAAGAAAAATAAGAAGCCACTGGGGAATAGAAAACAACTTACACTGGTCATTAGATGTTGTATTTCAAGAAGATGCAAGCCGAAAAAGATATAAAAATGCTGCTCAAAACTTCTCTTTAATTAATAAGGTAGCCCTAAATATTGTTAAAAATGATAAAACCAAAACCTGTAGCTTAAAAAGAAAAAGACGTATTGCTGCTATGAACTTGGACTATTTAGGTGGGTTCTAAAAATTCATTTTTTTAAGTTTTTTTTTTGAAAAAAAATTTTTTTCAAAAAAAACGAAACTCATTTTTTCTTAAA
>JAAFJB010000085.1 GCA_013297995.1 Chitinophagales bacterium
ATCTGCATCATATTTTACAGTCGGTTTTATTTCCAGAAAAATTTGCAAAAAAGGAACGCTTTAATTTTACCAAAGACGACTATAGCTTTTTATATAAATGGATGAGTAGTTTTCCCAAACAAAGTGAATACCCTAATTATGATACAGCACACTATTGGGATGCTTATTGTAAATTCCTGTTTTATGGTTCTGAAAAAGGAGATAAATCACCCCGAATTAAAATCTTTAATAAGGTAGGTGATGCCTATGGGTTTTTGATTGATGTAGCTTATATAGTGGATCTGGACAATAATATTGAATTCATGCTGAGTGCTGCTATTGCTTGTAATACAGACGGGGTTTTTAACGACGATAAATACGATTATGATGGAATTGGATTTCCGTTCATGAAAAATATTGGAGAAGCGGTTTATCAATATGAGCTTGCCAGAAAGAAAAAATATATTCCCGACCTAAGCAAATGGCAATAATTACTATAATTCTCCATTTTTATAAAAACTAATCCTTGTTTATTCAGTTTTTCCGAACTTAGCGCTCTCAAATTGACTTATAATAAAATAAACACATGGAACTATCTTCATTATTGAATCGGTTTAGTGAACCAGAAACACTAAAAATGGCCAAATTGGGTCGCGAATTAAGGGCACAAGGAATTGATGTGATTGATTTAAGTCTCGGTGAGCCCGACTTTGACACGCCCCAACATATAAAGGATGCAGCAGTAAAAGCCATTAACGACAATTGGAGTCACTATACACCTGTTGCTGGTTTTGCAGATTTAAGAGAAGCGGTGTGTACCAAATTAAAGCGCGATAATAACCTCGATTATAAACCAGAAAATATCATCACTTCTACGGGTGCAAAACAGAGTCTCGCCAATGTTATTTTAGCGTTGGTAGATGAGGATGATGAAGTGGTAATACCCACTCCATATTGGGTTACTTATTCAGAGTTGGTAAAAATTGCGCGTGGTAAAGTAGTAGAGATTAGAACAAGTCTCGAAAACAAATTTAAGCCAACACCAGCACAAGTAGAAGCAGCTATAACACCAAGAACAAAAGTATTCATGTTCTCGTCTCCCTGCAACCCTTCAGGTGCGGTATTTAGTAAAGAGGAGTTGGAAGCATTGGCAGCTGTATTTCTAAAGTATCCTCAGGTTACTATTTTATCGGATGAGATTTATGAGTATATCAATTTTATGGGAAAGCACGAAAGTATTGCCCAGTTTGATGAATTAAAAGAGCGGGTAGTAATAATAAATGGACTCAGCAAGGGGTTTGCAATGACGGGTTGGAGATTGGGTTATATTGCCGCTAATGCCAGCATTGTAAAAGCCTGTGAAAAATTACAAGGACAGTTTACATCAGGAACATCGTCTATCACGCAGAAAGCAGCGGTAGCAGCACTTACAGGAGATCTTCGTCCCTCTATTGAAATGACGGAAGAGTTTACACGCAGGAGAACCAAAACCTTGGAATTGGTAAAAGCCATACCTGGTTTTAAATGTTTTGAACCCGAGGGGGCATTCTATGTATTTCCAGATGTGAGTGCTTATTATGGAAAATCAAATGGTACAGAAACCATATCAAATGCAGCAGAATTCAGTATGTATATTTTAAATACGGCACACGTTTCATCGGTAATGGGAGATGCATTTGGGGAACCCAATTGTGTTCGTTTTTCTTTTGCTAATAATATGGCAAATATTGAAAAAGCTTGGGCAAGAATTGCAGAGGCACTAGAAAAATTAAAATAATTTGTTTGTAAATAATATGGGTAAGTAATTATTTCAACTTCTGGAAAATGCTACAACTTTCCAGAAGTTGCCTTAGTTCCTTTCTTATGATATAATAGCTATTTTACAAGCCCAAGTAACTCTTCAACTATATTTTTACTAAACCCACTAAAAATTTTAATTATTTTTCCTTCCTTATCAATTAAAAAAGAGTGAGGGATACTTTGTACGTTATACTTTATTTTGATAGGACTATCATTACCTTTAAGGTCAGATATATTATGCCATGTAATTCCATCGATATTGCTGGCATTTCTCCAAGTTGTCACTAATGAATTTAAAGAAAAGCTCACAATTTGTAACCTGCCCTTTATACGATCCATTTCTTTTGCAAATAATCTATTCTCAAGTCGGCAAGGGCCGCAGCCGCTTTCCCAAAAAGTTAAATAAATATATTGCCCTCTTAAACTTGATAGAGTAAATTTCTCATTGTCAATTGTATTCGCCGTAAAATCCGAAAAATACTGTCCCTCTTTAATAAGCTCAGATGCAAGAAAAAGGTCTAGGGTTTTGCCAGTAGAAGAATTTCTTATTCTAGGCGACATCTTTTTTAGTAACACTGCCATTTCTGATTTGCCAATCGTTTGCCTATTTCTATATAAGATATCAAGACCTAAAAAGGAGTTCGGATTTTTTTTTCCAAAAGCAATGTATTTTTCTTGGTTTTGATCCGACATTGTATTTATTCTTTTAGAAATATCAGATTGATGCTCTTTGTTAGTAAACAGTGCTTTATTTAAGCTATCCATTCCTAAAAGATAAGCAGTATTAAAAGGTAGTTCAATCTCTTTCAACTTATTTTGCAATTCTTGTTCCTTACCTCCTAATATCTTAGTGCTAATTAACCATTTTGTTGTGGGTGCTTCGAAGCTGATAGGTAGGTTTTCAATAATAATATTGGCATACTCCCGTAGATAATTAACCCATGCATGGGTAGGCTCCTTAACCCATCCTCGCATTGTAAATATTTCGTTATTAATTAAAGTGGAATCTAAATATTCACTATTGCTAATCTTAATTAAATAAACCTTCTCCCCATTTTTTGCGCCAACAATTTTCCCTTTGATTATAAAACCGTTTGGTTGGGCAAAAATTGAAGCACTGCCGAGAAATAGGAAGGCAAGAAGAAATATAGTGATTTTTAAGATGATTGCTTTTTTCATGTACAGGATTTTTATTTAATCGAATTTGTTTTATTGAACTAAGGTATCAATCAGTTGTAAATTTCTAGGGTTGTAACATGCATAGTAAGGTAAAAATAACCAAAAAGGATAAATGGTGAAGAAATTTGTTGTTAAGTTTGTTTCTATGATAGATTTGGTAAAAGCCGAAATGTTTAAAAACAGGCTTAGCAAAGTATTTAAGCATAAAAATAAACTTGCCAAGAGACAAGGTATTACCTGTTATAGGGTGTACGACCACGATTTACCTGAATTTCCTTTTAGTATTGAGCTCTATGAAACGAGTATTTATATTGCTGAATACCTCAGAAGGCATGGAATGGAAGAAGATGAACACAATAATTGGTTGCAAGAATGTATGGTATTAATTGAGTCGATTATTGGCATACCTATTGAAAATATGTATTGTAAGCAGCGGAAGCGTATGTCGCATAGAAGTGAGGGACAATATGAAAAGCTAGCCAGTGAGCAAGTATATTTTACAGTAAAAGAACAAGGCTTACAATTTCTGGTAAACCTAACCGATTATTTAGATACTGGTTTGTTTCTAGACCATAGAATTACTCGAGAAAAAATTCGCCAAATAAGCAAAGGAAAAAGAGTGCTTAATCTATTCTGTTATACGGGTTCTTTTTCTGTTTATGCAGCCGCAGGAGCAGCTACCTCAGTAGTATCTGTAGATTTATCAAAAACATATTTGGGCTGGGCAGAAAAGAATATGCAACTTAATGGCTACACAGATAAAACAAAATATTTGTTTATTCATGCGGATGTAAAACAGTATTTAAAAACAATTCCACCGAATAGTTTTGACGTAATTATTATGGATCCCCCCACTTTTAGCAATAGTAAGCGGATGAAAGATATACTAGATATTCAGAGAGATCATTCGGAGTTAATTAATGATGTACTTAGTGCAAGCAGTGAGGGAGCTATGCTTTATTTCAGTACCAATTTTAGTCGCTTTGAACTAGATAGAAATGCTATTCTCACCAATCAAATAAATGACATTACAAAAGCTACTACTCCATTTGACTTTGAAGGTAAACTAAAGAGGTGGTGTTTTGAAATAGTTAAAAGCTAATTCTATTCAGATGCTAGTGGTAAATTAATACCAATACTTGTTCCTTTTCCGAGCTCACTATGCACAATGATACGCGATCCTAGAATTTCAGCAAACTCTCTTGTTAAGATCAACCCGAGCCCACTTCCCTCCTCTTTATGGGTGCCTTTACGAGTACTTTTTCTATCAGGATTAAAAAGGCTTTTTTTCACATCCTCATTCATGCCCACTCCCGTATCCGTTACTGTAATGGTAACTAGGTTTAATTCTATTTGAGCAGTAACTGAAATGCTGCCCCCTTCTGTAAATTTAATGGCATTGTTAATTAGGTTTCTCAATATAAATTTGAGCATATTTTCGTCTGAGAAAACATAATAGCCTTTGGGAATATTATTAATTAATTGATTGTGTTTAACTTGACTAGCCACTTCTAGATTTTTTAGTTTAGTGGTTACTAAATCGTGTAAGTTGATTTTTACAAATTTAGCGGCTGATCTGTTTAGTAAAATACTTCCCCAGTCTACCAAATTAGTTAAAAGATGAATGGTTCCGTCCATTTGTTTAGCAACCATAGCCAGAAAGTCGTCCATTTTTTCGAGACTAATAGCACCCACTTTTTTTAATTCAAGTACTTTTTTTAGGGATGCTACTGGGCTTCTCACATCATGGGCAACAATGGAGATTATTTTGCTTTGAATTTTACTCAACTCTTCTAAGTGTAATTTTTGACTTTCCACAATTGCATTTTGGGCTTCAATTTCTAGGTTGTGTAATTTTATATCAAACAAACGAACAATTTGTTTGGCCAAAATTTCAAGTGAAAAAATTTGATCTGAACTTAGAATTTTTGAATCAGCATCAAAAACGCATAGCATACCCAAGTTGTGGTGCTCAGTTGTTATGAGGGGAACAGAGGCAAAAAATTGAGTTTGTGGAAATTCAACTGTAAAAAGTTGATCGGCTTGGGATGGATTTTTAGATATATTCTCAGTTTGATAGAAACTATTCCTCAATACCAATTGAGCAAAGCAGATTGTATTTGGAGTTGAAATTGGGATTCCAATTCCTTTTTTTGCTTTTATTAATAGCAAATCATCATCGGCTAGTACAATAAAAGCGAAAGCTGCATTAGAAATACGAGCGGCTACTTCAACAATTTCATCAAATGCTTCTTCTGGCTGAGAATCGAATATTGAAATTTTATACAATTGCGGCAGCCTATTCGTTTCTTTTTTTAGTACAGGTACTTCAATCATTACTTATTTGTTATCAACTACAAAATAAAAAAATTAATTAAGTAAATCAAGAATTTGTTGGTGAATTTTTAATACTTGAGGAATCAGCAATTTTTGTTCAATATTTTCAATCACAACATTACACAACTTCATTTTTAAAGAATCCTCAATTTGTTGGTTCATCCTCATCAATACTTCTGATTTGGTTAAGCCATCTCGCTTTATCACTCTATTTATCCTCACAGATTGAGGGGCAGTTACGCCAATTATAAAATCCATTCCTTCAGAGGACCCAGACTCAAAAAAAAGAGCAGCTTCTTTTATGGTATAAGCGGTATGTTGCTTAAGAGTCCACTCCTCAGCCGCTTTAAAGGTGGCAGGATGAACAATGGCATTGAGAACCGAAAGTTGATAAGGATCTGCAAATACAATTTCTGCAAGGTATTTTCTATTCAATTTACCTTGGGTATATACATTCGAACCAAATATATGGGTGAGTGCTGCAATAATTTCGGGGTCAGATTGCATTATTTTTCTTGATAAATCATCTGCATTAAGCACAGGAATACCCATACAAGAAAATAATTTAGCAACGGTAGATTTTCCGCTCCCAATCCCACCTGTTAATCCTACTTTAAACATAAAAAAACCGATAAATTAATTTATCGGTTGTAAAAATACAGTTTTAAGCTGATTTGCTATTTTTTGTCGGCCACAGGTGGCTTATTAATTGCAATTGTCCATTCCATGCTGAGAGAAGATTTTTCAATTTTTAAATAGCTACCAGGATTCACTTCTAACTGAATGGTATTGTCTTCATTTACTTTATTAATGGTACCATGAATACCTGCAATGGTAACAATTTTATCACCTTTCTGCATATTGTCAATAAACTTTTTCTGTTCTTTGGCTTTTTTTGCTTGGGGACGAATCATGAATAACCAGAATACCAATACAATGGCACCCATTAAAATAAGTTGAAAAGTACCACCCTGCTTAGGGTCGGCAGATAAAATTACGAAGGCTAAGGATAACATAATTTATTTTTTTTTATTGATTAAACCGCTTTGTTTTTAAAACTTACTTTGTTTATTTTTCCTTCAGAAACCAATTCTTTATGAATACTATCTAATATACCATTTACAAATTGTCCGCTTTGAGCCGTACTATATTCTTTGGCTAAATCTATGTACTCATTTATAGATACTTTAGTAGGAATGGTTTCAAAATAAAGTAATTCACAAATTCCCATCCGCATAAGCACCATGTCTAATTGCGCAATTCGTTCGGCATCCCAGTTTTTTAGTTTGGGTTTAATTAAGTTGGCGCAGTAATCTTGTTTATCAATGGTTGTTTTAAGTAAAATTCTTGCAAAATCCCATTTATCTGCATTCATTAACTGATCTAGTTGAATGCTATTGGGCTTTTGAATATAGGCCAGTACCAATTGATCCATCATATCAGCATCGTCGTCCCAGTTATTAAAATAGGTTTCTATATGCGCAATAAAATCTTCGTTTGGCAACATTAACTCTGTAAAAATAAGCTTGATGATTTCTCTTTCTTTTGCTTTGTCTCTGCTTTGTTCCTCAATGTAAATTTTATAAGCGTTGGTTTCGGATAGTTGGGTATATATTTTTTTAACCAAATCTGTATCTAATAATTGATTGGGCAAATCAGTTTCAAGGGCTTTTTGAAATGCTTTATTTTCTAGCAATTGCCAAATAAAATCGTTGCCAGCAATTTTTATATTCACATTTAAATCTGCAGAAGAAGGGAGGTTTTTATTAGCTCTATTTAGGGCACTTGTTTCGGCATATCTGGCTACTTCAGAAAGAAAAAAGATTAGGTACACGAAGAGCTCCCGGCTTTTGTCCAGTTGTTTTTCAAGCGTTTGGATTGGGTTTTTATACGTATTTGGGGAATCCGCAACTTCAATCATGTACAGCAACTGCATTACTTTAACGCGGATATTTCTTCTAGTAATCATTCAACAAGAACTTTTTAAAACGCTGCAAAGCTAGGGATTTATAAGATTATATTTTAATTTAAATGAAGTAGGGGAACAAATTGCGGTAGAAGGTTATGAAAAATTGACACAATTGTGATACACCTAAAGCTGAGAATCTAATATACCATGACAGCAAATGCAAATTATGGCTTGGCAAAGAGAATAAAACTGAAAAATTGGCTTGTTCATCTATTTGGCATAATAATCGTGCCCACTTAAAAAATTAAATTAATCAAATAAAAACAATAACGTATGGCTAAGAAACTCAACGTTACTCCTCTGCACGACAGAGTGCTAGTAAAGCCCGCCGCAGCTGAAGAAAAAACAGCCGGAGGAATCATCATTCCAGATACAGCAAAAGAAAAACCCCAACGTGGTGAAATAGTAGCTGCTGGAAAGGGTAAGATAGAGGAACCAATGACAGTAAAAGTTGGAGACATTGTACTTTATGGTAAATACGCAGGAACTGAAGTTCAAATTGAAGGTCAAGACCTTTTGATTATGAGAGAAAGTGATTTGTTGGCAATTCTTTAATTGTTATACATTACTTATTTTAATGAAATTGTAAATCAAAAATTAAAAAATCAAATATGGCTAAGCAAATATTCTTCGATATTGAAGCTAGGAACAAAATGAAAAAAGGCGTTGATACCCTAGCCAACGCTGTTAAAGTTACCCTTGGACCCAAAGGTCGCAATGTAGTTATAGAAAAAAAATTCGGCGCTCCACAAGTAACCAAAGATGGAGTTACGGTTGCCAAAGAAATTGAATTAGAAGATGCCATTGAAAATATGGGTGCTCAAATGGTGAAAGAGGTTGCTTCTAAAACCGCAGATATTGCTGGTGATGGTACAACAACTGCAACTGTTTTAGCACAAAGCATTATCAGTGAAGGTTTGAAAATGGTTGCTGCTGGTGCCAATCCAATGGATTTAAAACGTGGTATTGACAAAGCGGTAAGAGCCGTAGTTGAGAACCTTGTTGCACAGAAGAAAGATGTGGGCAATAATAGTAAAATGATAGAGCAAGTTGCTACCATTTCTGCTAATAACGACAATGAAATTGGAAAATTGATAGCACAAGCAATGGCTAAGGTTGGCAAGGAAGGTGTTATTACTGTTGAAGAAGCAAAAGGAACTGATACTACTGTTGATGTAGTAGAAGGTATGCAATTTGATCGTGGATATATTTCTCCTTACTTTGTTACCAACAGCGAAAAAATGCAAGCAGAATTGCAGAATCCTTATATCTTAATATATGATAAAAAGATATCAGCAATGAAAGACATTTTGAGCGTTTTAGAAAAAGTAGCTCAAAGCGGACGACCTTTAATGATAATTGCAGAAGATCTTGACGGGGAAGCACTTGCAACTTTGGTGGTTAATAAATTACGTGGCACCATTAAGGTAGCTGCTGTAAAAGCGCCTGGTTTTGGAGATAGAAGAAAAGAAATGCTAACTGACCTTGCTGTATTAACTGGCGGAACGGTAATTAGCGAAGAATTGGGTAATAAATTAGAAGGGGTTGAACTAACTTCTCTTGGCCAAGCTGCTTCCATCACTATTGATAAAGACAATACTGTTATTGTAGGTGGTAAAGGAAAAAAATCTGAAATTGTTGGAAGAGTTAATCAGATTAAAGCACAGGTTGAAAATACAACTTCAGATTACGACCGTGAAAAATTACAAGAACGACTAGCCAAATTAGCTGGTGGAGTTGCTGTATTGTATGTAGGTGCTGCTACTGAAGTAGAGATGAAAGAAAAGAAAGACCGTGTAGACGATGCCTTACACGCTACTAGAGCTGCAGTTGAAGAAGGAATTGTACCCGGTGGTGGAGTTGCCTATATTCGCGCTATTGCAGGCTTAGAAAAATTAAAAGGTGCATTGAATTCAGACGAATCAACTGGAATTGCTATTGTTAAACGCGCTATTGAAGAACCTTTGCGTCAGATAGTTGCTAATTGTGGAATTGAAGGTTCAATAGTTGTTCAAAATATTAAGGAAGGCGAAGCTGATTATGGTTTCAATGCCCGTACTGAAGTATATGAAAATATGTTTAAGGCAGGTGTAATTGATCCTACCAAAGTAGCTCGTGTTGCACTCGAAAATGCAGCGTCTATTGCAGGAATGTTGTTAACCACAGAATGTGTGATAGCTGACAAGCCAAAGCCTGAAGCTGCTCATTCTCATGGTGGCGGTGCCCCTGATATGGGCGGAATGGGATATTAGTGTAAATGATTTCCTCAAAAAAGAGGACACCTGTATAATAATCCTACTAAAACAGCCTCGATATTTCGAGGCTGTTTTACATTAGGTCTGTTTTTCTGGTGAAATTTATTGTTGAAGTAATAGTATTCTTTAAGCGCGTAAATATCGAGTAAATCCTTGCACCATCAAGCATTGTGCATAACCATAACTCATCATTACTACAACACCCAAAAAAGGTTCTTTGTATAGGAAATAATTTGCAGCTAATACCGTATCTGAGAGTACAAATAAGGCAGCCCCAGGCACAAAAAATGAAGAAGCAATTACTTTTAATAATTTATTTCCCAGTAAATTGGCAGCAGTAGCAGCCATAATTGCAATCACAGCCATATACACTTTTACTGCCATGCGCATCTCTCCCAAATAAGGGGTGAGAAATTGCAATAATTTTACGGATAAAACAGCCACAATTACCGATGCAATTATAAATTCAGTTGCCCGAGTAAATTTCACTTTGGCCATCCTGATAAAAATACTGGTATAGCATATATGGGTAATAGCAAAACAAAACATTCCAATAAGAAATAAGTTTCTAGGTTCAAATAGCAAAAAAATATCGCCCAAGAAAGAAGCAACTAATCCCGTAAAAATCAGGAATTTACTGGTAGGATAGTTTTTTTTACGAGCATTCATTGCCAAAAAAACTATTAGAATAGGCATTAATAAAACCTTTGTGTATTGGGCATATTGAGGCTTTCCTGTATAAATCATGGCACAATGAACAAATAGAACTACCCAAAAAATAGAAATGCCGTGACGTTTGATAATGAGCATAGAAATGGGTTGAAAAAATTTAATCAACGGTATCAAAATAAAGGGATTTTATTCATAAAACTTGGTCTAATTTTGTAAAATGATATTAGATGATGAGCAATTTCAAATTTTCTGGGCTAAGAATAGCATAAAACAGAAAAGTAGTTTGAGGGCTTTTTTATTGGGATTATCATCTGGCTTTGCCGTAGGTGCCTGCGTAATAATAGCCTTATTTTCAGGATGGTACCCAAGAGCTACCATGGTGGCTACCAGTAAAATGAGTGCGACTGTTTTGTTCCTAGCCATTCTTGGAATTTCCGTTTTTGTTGCATTCTTATACCAAAAATTCAGGTGGGAAATGCAAGATCAACGCTACAAAGAAATATTGGCCAAAATAAATAAAAAAAAATCTCCCATGCAGCCATAAACCAATAAGTTGCATCTATTAAACAAAACCATTCATGATGAAGTATTTATTTGCAGTGTATTTGTTAATTTTTTCCCTTTCTTGCGGCAAAGCGGTAGAAACGGGTTGTACTCCCAATCCTGTAGCCGCAGAAAAGTCTGCCATGGTTGCTTTTGCAAACACCAATCTTATTAATTACCAAGAACATCCAAGTGGAATTTTATACGAAATCATTAATGCAGGCACAGGGGCAACTCCTTCTAGAACCTCCTCGGTATCGGTTATGTATGTGTTAAAATCAATGCAAGGCGTTACCATTCAAGCATCTGCTAATCCTTTTACTAGGCAATTGGATTTATTAATAGAAGGATGGAAAATTGGAATTCCCTTAATTAAAGCAGGCGGCAAAATTAAACTTTTAATTCCCTCTGCATTGGCTTATAGCTGTGTAGGTTCTGGAGACATACCCCCTAATTCTCCTTTATATTTTGAAGTTAACTTGATTTCCGTTCAATAGTATTATCTAAAATATTATATACCATCCAGTACTATGTAATCAGCTTGCTGAATT
>JAAFJB010000087.1 GCA_013297995.1 Chitinophagales bacterium
CTCCCCCTGTCTGACTTGAACAGACGACCCTCTGATTAACAGTCAGATGCTCTAACCAACTGAGCTAAGGAGGAATTTCCCCTTTCGGGGTTGCAAAAATAGGGGTTTCCGCTTGCTTACAAAAAAATTCCATCAGAAATTAAAGAAACTAGTTTGCTTAAATCCAATATATACCCCTGTCTCGTCTTGTTTTACCGGATAGGTTCTTAAATAATACCCTTCCCCACTGGTATTTCTGCCGTTTTCTATAGCAAATTTATACCGATGCAATGGACATACTACCTTGCCAGCCTCATCAATGAAACCATCTGCCATAATTCCACTGGCATGGGGGCATTTATGCGCAAACGCATATATCTGGTGCTGATAATGGGCTAGGGTGAGTTTTTTTCCATCAGCTTCTACAATGGCCATTTGGTTATTCTGCCAAGAAATTTCTCCTACTGTTGCGGCAATTTTAACCCATTTTAATAATGCTTCCATTCAATAATTTACATTAGTAAAGCATGGTTTTATAAGGATATCTTATCTGATACATATCCCGCACCCTCTCTAAAATCAATTCCCTCAACGCATCTAAATTCATTTTTTCAGAAGCTGACACAAATACACAGTTTCCACCTGTAAGATCCTCCCATTTTTCTTTCAGCTCTCTCAGCAATTCTTGCTTTACCTCATCTTCTAACCATTCGTCAAAATTGCGCTGCTGGTATAAATCCATCTTATTAAAAATAGTTAGAATGGGCTTTTCATAAGATTTTAGTTCTTGTAAAGTCTTGTTTACCACACCTATCTGATCTTCATAATGCGGATGTGATGTATCTACCACATGCAATAATATATCTGCTTCACGCACTTCATCTAAAGTGCTTTTAAAACTTTCTACTAGGTGATGGGGAAGTTTGCGAATAAATCCTACTGTATCACTCAACAAAAAAGGGGTATTCTCAAAAACCACTTTACGAGTGGTGGTATCTAATGTGGCAAATAATTTATTCTCCGCAAAAACCTCACTCTTGCTCAATACAGTCATGAGCGTGCTTTTACCTACATTGGTATAGCCTACCAATGCTACCCTAATAAGCTCTCCGCGCTCTTTTCGTTGGGTAAATGCTTGTTTGTCAATCTCACTCAAACGCTTACGCAGCAAGGTTATTTTATCTTTTACAATACGTCTATCGGTCTCTATTTCTGTTTCCCCCGGGCCCCGGGTACCAATACCTCCACCCTGACGTTCCAAATGTTTCCACATACCTTTTAAGCGGGGAAGTAAGTATTGATATTGTGCCAGCTCTACCTGTACTTTGGCTTGTGCGGTTCTGGCTCTGCTGGCAAAAATGTCTAGAATTAAATCACTGCGGTCAATGGTTTTTACCTGCAATTCTTTTTCAATATTAGAAATTTGAGAGCCGGTGAGTTCATCATCAAAAATAACCAAGGAAATATTTTTTCCGCTTAGGTATTGTTTAATCTCGTCTAGCTTACCCTTGCCCACAAAAGTTCTACTATCAGGATGTGGCAGCCGCTGGGTGAAGCGTTTTACGGCAATGGCACCCGCTGTTTCCGATAAAAAAGCCAGTTCATCTAAATATTCGGTGGACTGCTCAGTGGTTTGGTTTTTTAGTAATACCCCCACCAGCACTGCGTGTTCTTCCTGTGCAATCAGTTTTTTTTTCTCTATCAAGCCATCAATTTTTACAAAGTTAGTCTTTCAACCCATCTTAAACACAAAGCCCCTCTGCGTGCAAAGGGGCTTTGTAGTAGTTTTATTGAATATTATAATCCACTAATGGTAAAGCCCACCGTAAATCTATTCATATCTGCGCCAAATCCTTCCCGTAAAACGCTGGTAACTTGGTAGCTACCGTGTAAGGAAACAATGCCATAACCCACCCTGCCTGTAAGGGCAATAGGGGTTCCGTTAAAAAAGCGTTTGCTAGATTCTTTTTGAATATAATTTTTGCCATAAAGGGACTGACCTTGTTTATTCACTAGATCTTTTCCTTTGGTAAATGATTTTAATAAGGTTCCTATTTTAGCACCAATGGCAAATTTCCAAGATGCATTGGGGTTGGCAGGATTTGAATAGTAGCGCAATTCAACGGGCACTTCTAAATAAATATTGGTGACTTTAAATTTATTAAAGTGATTCATACTATCAGCAATGGTAAAGGGTAACCTAGCGGCGGTTGACTTAATATCTACATTTACATTGTTGAAGAAAATATTGCTAGAACCAATACCAGCACCAAAACCCAGGCTCATTTTAGGATTCGATTTAAAGGGTTTATCTAGCATAAAATACAGGTTAAAATGCCTGCTAAGCCCATTCCCAGTTCTCACACTATCGGGTCTATTGGTCCATTTATCAATACCATATTGAATCATAAAATGATCTTTGGATCGATTGCTGAGGTCCACTTTACTCCAGTCTTTTTTCTTAGTATCCGTAGTTTGGGCTGTTGCAGCCACACCAATCAGTACCGTAAGCAATAAGAATATTTTTTTCATTTTGGTTATTTGCAAGATTAATCTCCCTTGCAGGATGGCAAAAATAATCAAAATGAAGCCATTGTAGTGGTTAAAAATTAGTCAAAAAAGGTTGAAATGCCCCTCATTTTGATTAAATTCGGTGCAAAACGGGTATATACTCTATATTTATACTTCTAGGAAGCTAAAAAAATGATTGATGAACACCGATTTTTTAAAGGGTAAACGAATATTAGTAGCAGAAGATGATTTTGTAAACCAAAAACTCATTACGCACTCACTAAACACCACGGGTGCAGTGTTTGATATTGCGGGGAATGGACAAGAAGCTATTGAAATGCTTAAAGAAAGCAATTACGACCTTATTCTAATGGATATTAATATGCCAGAAATGGATGGTTTTGAAGCCACCCAAATTATTCGTGCAGAGATCAACCAAAATATTCCCATTATAGCCATGACTGGGTGGAGTAGTAGAACCGAGACCGATAAATTTACCAAGATAGGCATGAATGGATGCCTTGCAAAACCTTTTGGATTGGATGCACTTTATAAAACTTTGAACGAAATTTTTTATGCAGCCCCACCCAAAGTCCAAGCTACAAACAATGGTATTCCATTACCCGAATCGGTTGATTCTGTTGTGGTAGATTTAGAAATGTTGCATGAATTAGCAGAAGATGATAATGAATACAAAACCACCATCATCAATATGTTTTTAGAAAGCATGCCTGAATCTATTCAAAAGATAGAAGAAAATTTAGCCGCTCAGGATTGGGAAAACCTGTACAAATCTGCCCACTATGCAAAATCATCATTGAGTGTGGTAAGGGTACACGAAATGCATACACTGGCCAATACCATGGAGGTAAATGCAAAAAAACTCATTAATTTAGAAACCATTCTTCCAACACTCAACCTCTTTAAAAAATATTTTGAATTGGCCAAAGAAATACTTCATAAAGAAATTATTTCCTTGTCTTAATCAGAATGATTTTATTTATTTACCGTCCGCATAATGCGGCTATTAACTTATTATTACTTTGAATTTTAGAGAACTCGGATTAGAAGAAAGATTATTAGAAGGGATAGATGCTATGGGATATGAAACCGCTACTCCCGTTCAATCTCAGGTTATCCAGCCTATTTTAGCGGGTAAGGATATTATAGCTTCTGCGCAAACAGGTACGGGAAAAACGGCTGCTTTTTTATTGCCAATTGTTCATAAAATACTTACGGAGCAGCATGCAGCCAATCATATTAATGCCTTAATTATTGTACCTACCCGTGAGCTTGCCATACAGATTGCAGAAACCATGGAGGGACTGGGATATTTTACCGATGTGAGCTGTATTGCTGTATACGGCGGCGGTGATGGGGGCTCATTTATAGCAGAAAAAAAGGCATTGAGCAGCGGGGTAGATATGGTGGTTTGCACACCTGGCAGAATGATTGCACATTTAAATATGGGTTATGTAAAAATGCAACAGGTAAAATATCTGGTATTGGATGAAGCCGATAGAATGCTAGATATGGGCTTTAATGATGATATTATGAAGATTATTTCATTTCTTCCAAAGCAGCGACAGAATTTATTGTTCTCGGCAACCATGCCTCAGAAAATGAGAGAGCTTGCCAGGAAATTATTGCATCAACCGGTAGAAATTAATATAGCAGTTTCCAAACCTCCAGAGCAGATTGTTCAAGAAGCATTTGTAGTATATGAGCCACAAAAAATTCCACTCATTAAATACGTATTAAATACCAAAGAATTTACCCGTGTAATAATTTTCTGTTCTAAGAAACAAAATGTAAAACAACTCACATCCGATTTAAAGCGCGCAAAATTTTTAGCAGAAGAAATTCATTCAGACCTACTTCAAGATAAGCGGGAGCAGGTGTTGCAAGATTTTAGAAATAGGAAACTACGCATATTGGTAGCAACAGATATTCTTAGTCGCGGTATTGATATTGAAGAAATTGAGTTGGTGATTAATTATGATGTGCCCAACGACGGGGAAGATTATATACACCGTATTGGTAGAACTGCACGAGCCGCAACCAAGGGCAATGCCATCACATTTATCAGCGAAGCAGAGCAAAGAAAATTTGCAGCCATTGAAGATTTATTGGGTAAGCAGGTAGTTAAATTGCCCATACCTGAACAATTTGGTCCTACACCTGAATATGCGCCTAAATTGCATAAGGGTGGAGGGGCAAGAAGAAGTGGCGGCGGTGCTAGACCCGGTGGGAATGCACGGGGTGGGGCAAGACCCATTCACAATAAAAGATAAGTAATTAATTTTTAAGAAATTGAATACAAATAGGGCTTCCCACTTTAATTCGTTGACCATTGTGTTTAAGTAATCCGGTTGCTTTATTTCTGTTAAAAACCACCAGTTCATTTGAGTTTTGATTGGCAACCAATAAGAAATTACCAGTAGGATCAATGGCAAAATTTCTGGGAGTTTTACCCAAAGTAGATTGGGTGGCTCTATAACCAAGGGTTCCATTCTTATTAATTTTATAAATAAGAATTTCATTAAAATCGCCCCTATTAGAAGCATATAAAAATGCACCGTCGGGCGAAATATGAATGTCAGCAGCTCCCACTTTTCCTTTGGACTTGGCAGGAATCATGCTAATTTCTTGTATTTGCTTTAAGGCTCCGTTTTTAAAAGCCAGTACGGTAACAGCTCCACTTAATTCCTGAACCGCATAAACCAAATTATCAATTGGATGAAAAATGAGGTGGCGGGGACCGCTGCCAGGTTTGCAATTAAAAATATGGAGGGGTGTTGAATCAATGGGGTGGGTGGCTTTGTTCAGATCAACCTGATAAACACTTATTTTATCGGTACCCAAATCTTGAACCAGTAAATATTTTTCATCGGGGGAGAGCACGGTGGAATGAACGTGAGGACTTTCTTGTCTACCTGTATTGATGCTTTTGCCCCTATGTTGAATGGTTTGAATGGAAGTACCCAAACTACCATCTGCTTTAAGCGGAATGGCAGAAAAATTACCTCCAGTGTAATTAGAAACAAATAAGAAGCGATTATTACGGTCGCTGGCCAAATAGCAGGGATGGCCGCCACCAGCGGCAACAGCGTTGAGCTGGGTTAAGGAATCGGCTTTGGCATTGAGCTTAAAAGCAGTTACACTACCGCTATCAGCCCGTTCATTTACGGAATAAATAATTTGTTGGTTCACAGAACTTATTAAAAAAGAAGGATCAATAGTAGCTTGTTTGCCCAAAGGCTTTGCGCTTCCATTTTTGGTATTGAATAGGAAGCTGTAAATGCCTTCACTATTGCCCGAATGGGTATAAGTGCCAATCATCATTTTGTAAGAAGGCTGGCAGTATACAGCGGTATAAATAAATAATAAAAGCCCTACAATGCTATATTTTTTCATTTGTAAATGGTATTATCTGGTTAAAAGCTTTTACAAAAATCAATAAAAAGAAATAGAAAAAAGAATTATTTCATTATTTTTGCCGCCCTTACAAGAACAGCAATGTTCTTTGGGCCTATAGCTCAGTTGGTTAGAGCACCTGACTCATAATCAGGGGGTCCCTGGATCATGCCCAGGTGGGCCCACATAAAAAAAGCAGTTATGAACGAAAGTTTGTAGCTGCTTTTTTATAGCACAGAACCCTGGGTTTCCTCATTTAAGAATCATCTATTATGCTCATTAGTTCACGACAGCTTTAGAGGTTTTAGAAGCAAGTGAGCAGGTTTATTTTAATGCAACAATAACCTTGCTAATTGCAATTGGCGAAGAAAAAAGCGAATTGCTTTACTTGTTGCTATTCTGGCAAGTATTTGATATTAGCTGTTAAAGCCTAGCGTAACCAAATGTTTCAAGATCCGAAACGTTTTTTGTTAAATATGTTTGCCCGTTGGCTAGTAAATAAAGACTGTCACAGATGCTAATTGTATGCCTATACATATGGTCGGTGATTAGTATACCCTTGTTTACCTTTTCTTCTTCGAGTAGTTCTTTCACCTTTTCAATTTGCAAGGGATTTAGTTGAGTAAATGGTTCATCCAGCATAGCAAATTTTGATGCAGACTTCACAATCACATACAACTCTATTAATCTGCGTTCGCCTCCAGAAAGGTTGCCAACGGAAGTTTTTTCTTTTGTTACAAACTCAGAAAATCTATTTTCAAATTTGCTGTAGTCCAGACTAAAATCTTGAAAAACCCTACGCAATGGTAGTGATTTTGGAATAAAATTAAACTGTGGTAAATAAACAATTAAGTCAGGTCGTTTGAAACTTTCTACTATTGAAATTTGATCAAATCTAACAGACTTCTCACAAAGCAAACTACCGTAAATAACTTTCATCAGACAAGATTTACCTTGACCGTTTTTTCCTAATAATCCTGTTATCTTACCAGTTTCACATTTAAGGTAAATACCCGATAATATTTTTCTTCCATCGAAATGGAGCTGAACGCTGTCTATCTCTAAAACATGATTCATTTTAAAAAATTTGCAAGAATGATAAAAAGGAGAAATAGAACAAAGTCAAAAGATATTGTAACCGTCCAAAGTAGAGTTTTTGAAACTCCTAAATTTTGATAGTAATAATATTCATTCTTTTTTTTGGTGTTTATGAAATAGTAAGTCAATGCTAAAGTGAGAACTTTACACCAGAAGATACCGAAGAAAGCAGCGAAACCATACATCCAGAATGCTCTTAAACAAAAACCTGTGATAATTACCGATAGTAGCAGAAAATTCTTATAAAAAGTCCAGATAAGTCTTATGATATTAAATAGTCGCATATTAGTTATAACGGTAGGGTTTTAATCAGTTGGGGAATTGACTATGGTGTAGACCTAGCTTGACACTGCTAAAAAAGCTACAATAAATATAGTGATTTACGCAGACCAATAGAAAATATAAAATCCATACAGCTCATGATTTTCAGAAAAAGCCATGATCAAAAAAAAGTAAGTTTACAGCCTAAATGTGGCTGTAAAATAAACCATGTGAAGGTTTCAAAATTTTCCTCTCAACCTTTCATCCAAAATATTTTCTTCATACTCAGGTTCTTTATTATCTTTCGCATTCAACCTGTTTTTATGAAGAAAATATGCGCTTTTGTTACCCTCCTATCTTTTTTCTGCTTGCATCTTACTGCCCAATCAGATCCTAAATGGATTCGTTACACATCTATCTCTCCCGATGGTAAAACCATTGTGTTTACTTATAAAGGCGACTTATACAAAATTGCCGCTGCCGGTGGCCTCGCTGTTCAGCTTACCATGCACGAAGCGCACGACTTTATGCCTGTTTTTAGCAAAGACGGTAAAACCATTGCCTTTGCCAGTGACCGCTTTGGTAACTTCGATATTTTTACCATCTCTATCAATGGCGGTGAAGCAAAAAGAATTACCTATCATTCTGCTGCTGAATATCCTTACGATTTTTCGCAGAACGATAAAACCATTTTATTTGGTTCTGCCAGATTAGACCTTGCTGCTAACCGTCAATTCCCTACTGGCGCTATGCCTGAATTGTACAGTGTTAGCACCAGTGGCGGCGCCCCCACTCAAATATTAACTACCCCCGCCGAAGACGTGAAATACAGTAAAGACGGCACTAAACTTATTTACCACGATAAAAAAGGCGGTGAAAATGCTTGGCGCAAGCACCATATTTCTTCCATCACCCGCGATATATGGCTCTATGATATAAAAACGGCCAAACACACAAAAATCACTTCTTTTAATGGAGAAGATAGAACGCCGCTTTTAACCGATGGTGAAAAAGCCATGTTCTATCTGAGTGAAGAGAGTGGTAGTTTCAACATTCATAAAATGAATATTGCTGGCGGCAAAAGCGAACAACTTACCCATTTTAAAAAACATCCGGTTCGTTTTTTAAGCGCTGCCAATGATGGCCTTCTTTGTTTTGGCTATGATGGTGAACTCTATACCATGAAGCCGGGTAGCAGTGCTAAGAAAATTGCAGTAACCATTGTATCCGATGCCCGTAAAAATGATGAGCAGCTTATTCGGGTTACCACAGGTGGAGGTATTTCCGTGGCTCCCAATGCCAAAGAAGTTGCCTTTGTTTTTAGGGGGGAAGTATTTGTAACCAGTGTAGAGAGTGGTACTACCAAACGCATTACCACCACGGCTTCTCAAGAAACAGGTGTTCAGTTTTCTCCCGATGGCAAATCAATTATCTATACTGCAGAACGCAATAACAAATGGGGCATTTTTGAATCTAAAATTGTACGCGCCGATGAGCCTTATTTTTATGCGGCTACTTTAATTAAAGAAACACCTGTGCTAGATAATAATAATGATAATACCCAGCCTCTATATTCGCCCGACGGCAAAGAAATTGCTTATGTAGAAAATCGCAATCAGGTTCGAATTTATAATTTAGCCAGTAAGCAGTCGCGAACCATCCTAGGCAACGAACAGATTTTTGCTTGGATGGAAAACGATCAATATTTTCAATGGAGTCCCGATAGCAAATGGTTGCTTTTTGATTATGCAGTTACGGGTAGTGCCGTTGGTGAAGTGGGATTGGCCAGTGCCGATGGTAAAAAAATAATGAATATTACCGAGAGTGGATTCAACGACTATCGCCCCAAATGGGTTATGGGTGGCAAAGCCATGCTGTGGCAAAGTAATAGAGATGGATTGCGCGCTGCTGCTATGAGTGGAGGTGCGCAAAGCGATGCGTATATGCTGTTTTTTACACAGGAATCATTCGACCGTTTTCGCCTTTCTAAAGATGAAATTGCTTTGGTAAAAGAAATAGAAGAAATTAAAACCAAGGCCGATACCACCAAGAAAAAAACAGTGGCAAAAGACAGTGTAATCATTGAATGGGAAGGGCTTGCACAAAGGAAAGCCAAGCTAACCATTCACTCGTCTAGCATGGGTGATGCCTTGTTAAGTAAAGACGGTGAAACCCTTTATTACCTTGCTCGATTTGAAAAAGGAATGAATTTGTGGACTACCAACTTGCGTACCAAAGAAACCAAAATGCTGGTTCCTTTAAATGCAGGTGGAGCAAGTATGGTATGGGATAAGGAACAGAAAAATATTTTCATCAGCAGTGATGGTGGCATTACCAAATTAGATCCAACTACCAGCAAACAAGATAGGGTAGGTATTAGCGGAGAAATGCTGGTAAATACTACCGAAGAACGGCAAGCCATGTTTAACCATGTTTGGCGCAGAACCAAAAAGACTTTCTATACTAAAACATTTCATGGAATTGATTGGGATAGTTATAAAGCAGATTATGATGCCTATATTTCTTCTATCGGCAACAACTATGAATTCAGCGAAATGCTAAGTGAGTTACTGGGAGAATTAAATGTGAGTCACAGCGGAAGTTCTTACGGAAATTTTACTGCAATGGGTGATGCCACCGCTTCACTAGGTGCTTTTTATAATCCTGCTTATATGGGTAAAGGAGTAGCCATAGAAGAAGTAATGATAGATGGGCCATTGGCAAAATCGGGACTCAATATTAAACCCGGTACCATCATTGAAGCCATTGATGGAGAGGAATTGACTGCTGATAAAGACCTTTCACAATACCTCAATAGAAAGGCAGGAAAAACAGTATTATTATCTTTGTTAGAAGGAACTACTAAGCGGGAAATAACGGTAAAGCCAATAAGTACAGGCGAACAAAATCAACTCTTGTATAAGCGTTGGGTGAAACGCAATGCAGATGAAGTAGATCGTTTGAGTGAAGGAACGCTGGGTTATATTCATATTCCTGGCATGAGTGATGGTGCTTTCAGAACTACTTATGAAGAAGTAATGGGGAAATATTTTCAGAAAAAAGGAGTAGTAGTAGATACGCGTAATAATGGGGGTGGAGATTTGGTAGCAGATCTGGCGGTATTCTTGAGTGGTAAGCAATTTATGGATTATACCAATGATGTAAGAAGCAATGGTTATGAGCCCAATTTTAGGTGGACAAAACCCAGTATTTCATTGGCCAACGAAGCCAATTATAGTGATGGCCATTGTTATGCGTATATGGTTCAAGAATTAAAAGTAAATAAACTAGTAGGTATGCCAGTGCCAGGCACTTGTACATTTGCTGGTTGGGAAGGACTCATGGATACAGGTATTAGCTGGGGTGCGCCTTCAGTAGGCGTAAAAGGTGCTAATGGAAATTATTTAGAGAACAGCCAATCAGAACCCGATATTAAGGTAATGAATGAAAATGAAATGGTAAAAAAAGGAATCGATCAGCAGTTAGAAGCAGCTGTGAAAGAATTGATGAAAATAATTAAATAATACAATTATAAAGAACTACTGCCTACTTTTAAAACCTACTATTTTTGGGGGGGGCTTACAATTGTTAATATCAACCGTGGCAAAGCAAATTTAATTATTCTTTGCAATTGAAATTAGTCAATTGGTCAGGTGCAATGAATGAGCTAGTGTTTGGTTAGGCTTTGGGAAGGTTAAAATAGAACCTGCTGCCTTTTCCCAACTCACTTTCTACTGAAATGGTTCCTGCTTGAGCCTCCATAAACTCTTTACTAATA
>JAAFJB010000089.1 GCA_013297995.1 Chitinophagales bacterium
CGCAAAAGTAATTTTACTCGTCTCGTTTAAAACAGTCGTATATGCCATACCCAATCCTAAATTGGCGGGTAAAAAATCTTTATTCTTAGCATCATTGGTATAGCCAATTTTAGCACCTAGGTTAGAAAGTACCACTCCCCAATTCAACCCTTGTCCATCCGTATTAGTGCCATTATAAAACAGCGAAACATCACCTGCAACAGCATTGCCAGCACGATATACCACACCCGTACCTACATCCCCAACTACCAACCTAGAATTGATATACCTAAGCGCAACGGCCACACTCATCTTATCGTTTAAAGAACGAGTATAACCAGCGTCTAATGAAAACTCACTGGGCCTAACCGTATTTAATATATTACCTGAGAAATCGGTGAGTTGAATATTACCGAGACTAAAAAAGCGCAGCGAGGTAGAGATCACACTGTTGTCGTTCAACTTTTTATAGCCAGCCATACTGGCCAAATACACGTCGTTTAAACCAAGGTCTCGCAACCAAGGGGTGTAGTTAAGTGCAATACCAGCCGTACGCTTATTAAACGCAACTTTGGCCAAATTCCAGAAGGGGGCATTGGCTTCTGGTAGGGTAGCAATACCCGCTTCGCCCATACCACCGGCCCTAGCATCGGCAGAAATGCGCAAGAAAGGCACCGCAGTAGAAACAATATTAATGGGAGCGGTTTGTGCAATGGCACCAATGGAAATTCCAGTTAGGAAGGCGGCAATAATAGTTTTCTTCATCTTTTTTTTATTAAACATTCAAATATTGTACCACCAAAGAAATGCAGAAGCAACTGCCCATTAAAATTCCTATAAAAAAGGAATAAAATGCTTTGGTAATAAATAAAAAAGAGTAGAAATTATGCCATTCAATCTATTTAGAGTAGCAGCAGTTTACCAGCATATTGAACTTTTTGTGCCGCTGCTGATACAATAATACGATAAAAATACATTCCACGCGTTAATTTTCTCCCGAAATTATCGGTACCTGTCCATTTTATTTGGAGGTTACGTGTACCGATTGTTTTAACAGATTCGGTAATGCTTTTTACCCATGCGCCCTTACTATTATAAATCTGAACCTCCACTTTTAAAGGGGTATTGGGTTGGTTGTGTTCAAATTCAAAAACAGTTTGGTTGCTAAAGGGGTTGGGAAAATTTTTAACCGAACTTATTTTTAAAAGGCTCTGGGGCATCACTTCAAAATGCAAAGTGGCAGTGTTTGAATTATTGGCCATATCCCAAGCTTTGAGGGTAATACTATGTTTGCCAGCGGAAAAGCTAGGCAGTTGGTAGCGCAAATTTCCGTTAAGAAAACCTCCTAGTTCGGCATGGTAAAAAGCATTTAAAACCACGCTATTTCTTTCATCACCATCAATTATTAAGAGCAGGTCGCGACCAATACTATTACCCGTTGCGTTGATGCCAGAGCTGTCAAAAAAATGCACCAATAACACAGGATTTTCAGCCGATAGTCCCCCATTTTTAAACAAAGAATCGTTTAGAAATATTTTTATTTCCGGGCCTATCTTATCGCCACTAGCAGCTTTGGCATTACCGCTGATGGCAATTGGTAAAACCCCGGCTGCGTCTCTCAACAAAGGCGATTCTGCTCTAGTGTTTGCATACAGCCGAATAGTGCCCATACCTTTTTGCGAAGAAAGGGTTTTGGGGAGCAGCAGGGTAGTAGAAAATTTTCCATTCACCACTTGGGTATTTCCATTAAAAAGAAGTTGATTTTCGGTAGCAAATTGGGTTTGAATGCTAGCGGGTGTATTGCCAAGTGTTGTTTCCATAATTGGCTTATCGTAAATTTGAATTAAGGCATTGCCATTAAAATTTGCTTGCAGAATACCTTGTTCGGTAATGCTGCCTACTAGGTGGTAGGGCTGAAGAGAAAGCAGGCTATCATTCGCAGTAAAAAGCTGGCCATTCAAACTATCTAATTGCATATTTAGTTTGGCAAAGCCAAGCTGCATGGCAGGATCGCCCAGTAGGGCAAATTTCCTGCAATTCAACACGTCGCCATTGTTTTGCAGGGTTTTGTTTTTGGCCAGTAAAACCGATTGCCCTAGTGAAGGAAAACTACCGCTGCTATTGCGTGCCAGAACGGCTTCAAAAAAATGGTTGTTGAGGGTATTATTACTAGATGCAAATACCAGCCGCGTTGTAGAAACCAAGCCAATAGCACCATTGGGGCTATTGAGTAGTAGGGCGGTACCCAATGATTTTTTAGAAGCGTCGTCGTGAGGAGCAAAGTCGCAACTAGCAGTAACAAATAAAGGCAGCTTATCTGCATTATTAAAAAGATTCAATTCGGTATTACTCAGCACAGCTTCCTGAGCCAGCCGGGCGTAGTTACCGTGACCAGTATAGTTAAACAGCAGGGCGCCTTTAAAAATTTGGTTTACAATAGCGTTGTTCACCGCCGGAAAACGAGCCCCACCTGCGCCACTCACCAACGGAAATGCGTCTAAAAATATTTTATTGGTATGTATAGAAGGGTTCACTTTAGCGGTGGTAGCAGCCAGCAGTTCGGCGCTGTTGAAGTGCAGGTTTTGGTCGCCATCATCAGCCAGCAGCACCAGCTCATTGCGCCAGCTACCTTGGGCAGCGGGTTGGTGGTAGCGAATAATTTTATCAACCATAAGGGCAGCTTCTGCGGTGTTGGTAACGGGGAGTCTGCCAATGGCCAAGCTCATAGGGGTATTGTTCAAGGCATTGATATTATCGGAAGCGTTGGTAAGCACAAAAAAATCATCAGAAGTATAGCTAATCAGTGGATTGAGGGAGTTGTTGCTTTGATAGGTAGGAATTAAATGGGTGTTATTAGCAATTCTGTTTTTGGGATCGAAAGAGCCCGCCCCAAAGAGCAAAATATATTGCAGGTTGGGGCGGGTATGCGCATATTTTTCGGCATACATTTTAATACAATCTCTAATGGCAACGGGATCGGCAATACCCGATCCAAATTCGTTGTAGATGGCTTGGGTAGAAAGCACAGCGTCTTTTAAACCGTATACCGAAGCATGAAAATCAGCCAGTCTCTGGGCTTCAGCCATAAAAGCAGGGGGACAAATAATTAGTCCATTCACCGCCACACTATTGTGAATATTTTGGTTGGAGATATTGCCCAAAATAAGGGGAGCTAATAATTGTTTGGGGTGAAAAGCTATATAGGTTTGCACGCTATTAATATGTTGGCTAAATTGAATGGAATTGCTAGTCCACTGGGTGCTCATTTTTACGGGCAAAAGGGGTTGGCTCACATTCCATACAGCGCAATTGTTGTTGGCATTGCCAATGCTAAAGCTGGCAGTGGTGGGAGCAGCAAAAGCTTCAGCAGTTCTAAAAATAAGGGCAGCATCATTCACAAATCTGAGCGATCGTTCTACAGCAAGGGTAAATTGGTTCAACCAGGCCTGGGCACCAACGGCGGCAGAGGAATAGGAGAAGCGCAAAGCAATATCGGGGGTAGAAGAAGTAGCCAAGGTTCTGGTGCTTAGTTCAGTAGCAAAAGCATTGAGGGGCAGACCAGACACTTCATTCAGCGTACTATTTTGAAGCACAATATCATTAAGCAAAACGCTAAAATTAGCTTTGCTGCCCACAGAGCGATTGGTAAAATGGGTAAAAATTTGTATGGGTTTTAGGGGAAGGCGATTGGGGATAGAAAAGTTAAAGAGGCGGGTAGCAGTGCCACCAAAGCCCGTAGAAAAAGGCTCACCCACCCAAACCTTACCACTGTTGAGTAAGTTAGTAGTATTTAATTCATGGGCAAAGAGATCGGTATAGGAGTCAATAAAAACCGAGGGTGGTGGCGAGGGTAGCGCAGTGGCGATGCGTTTGCTGGGAGTGGAACTAGCAAGGGTAATAAAATAAAAAGCAGTGTCTGTGTACCAATTCTTCTCAAATAAAAAAAAGCTACTCGCAGCTTCATACCGCCAAATATGGGGGCCTTGGGCATAGAAAATTAAAAAGTCGTTGCCATCAAAAATACCGTCCCCGCCATCAACTATTTCAAGGGGATTTTCTATAAGGTCGTCTGCCCTCTCCACGGCATTATCTTCGGGGAGGTTGGCAGCCCCATTGCCATAGAGTTTAATATCGGCACTGTTAATACTGCCCGAAAACCCCAAAGCGGTCAGCATAGGCCTATCTATTTTATACACCCCAGCGGTAAGAATGCCCAGCTTGCCCCACTGGCCTTTGGCAAGCACAGAGTGGGGAGTGTAGGGAGGGGGTTGACAAAAACCGGAGGCTACCAATAGGCAACAAAAAGCCAACACAAGCCCTATTTTATTATGTAGGAATCGGTTCAGGGTAAAAATTTATTGGTGAGCAAATAAAACTGCAAAATCTGGCTCACACAAAGCAAAATAAAAAAAAGAAACCAGCGTTTGTAGTAGTTGAGCACCTAAAATTAGGTTTTTACTAACAAAGAATGGCATAGGTATTCACTATCATATAAATAAATTGGCTACATTCGCATTCACTAAAACCGAATATTTGAATTAGCGTTTTACTTATTCAAACTTAGATCATGCAATCATTCATCACCTTAAGGAATACCCTTGTAATTGCTTTATTGGCTACTGTGGCTGGTTCTTGTAGTTTTATGAAGAAGAAACCCGAGAAATCCAATACTACTGGCTGGAATTACAACGATAAAAATTTCGGCAATTTTAATGTGGTAAAGCCCAAAGATATCAAAACCGCTCCCGGGCTTGTTTTTGTGCAAGGCGGCACGTTTACCATGGGCTCAACCCAAGAAGATGTGATGTATGACTGGAATAATATACCGCATCGGGTAACGGTGAATTCTTTTTTTATTGACAAGACTGAAATTACCAATCTCAACTATCGAGAGTATTTATACTGGCTAGAAGGCACATTTGGTGGTGCGGGAATGGATTCGGTGGTGCAACAAGCATTGCCCGATACATTGGTATGGCGCAATGAATTGGCATTTAATGAGCCTTATGTAGAATATTATTTTCGCCATCCCTCCTATAACAACTATCCAGTAGTTGGAGTAAGTTGGTTGCAAGCCACAGAATTTTGTAAGTGGAGAACTGATCGGGTGAATGAGATTGCGTTGATGGACAAAGGATTTCTAGATCCCAAAACACAAATTAAAAAGACTTTAAATGGGGCTGGTCAAGATAATTTCAATACCAAAGCCTATTTATTGGGCGAATACCAAGCCACACCCGGAAAAGAAGTTACTTCAAAGAAAAATCCTTTGAAAGATGCACAAGGGCGACCAAGAACGGTAGCAAAATTTGAAGATGGGCTTATGTTTGGCGATTATAGATTGCCTACTGAAGCAGAATGGGAATATGCAGCTTATGGTTATATGATGGAGAATCCACAGAAAAAAGCCAAAGGCACAAAGGGAGAGGAGTTAATTGCCAACAAGCAAGTATATGCTTGGAAAAATGATGGGTTCGACAATGTTCGGTACACCAAAAAAGGGGCTTTACAGGGTTCATTCCTAGCCAATTTTAAAAGAGGAAGTGGAGATAATATGGGTGTAGCAGGTGGCTTGAATGACAATGCTGCCATTACCGCTGAAGTTACCGCTTTCTATCCCAACGGATTTGGCTTGTACAATATGAGTGGCAATGTGAGCGAGTGGGTGCATGATATCTATCGCCCCCTCACTAATACTGAAGCCGATGATTTCAACCCATACCGGGGTAATCTGTTTTCAAAAATTGATAAGGCTCGTGGCGAAGGAAATTTAAGAGACGATAAGGGTAGAATTGTATTTGTGCCTGAGTCGGATTCTTCTTTACGGAATAGAAGAAATTACCAGAAGTCAAATGCCATTAATTATTTAGATGGTGATTCAAGCAGTAATGTATCGTATGGTTATGGCATCACCACCTTAATTTCCGATAAGTCTCGTGTGTACAAAGGAGGTAGTTGGAATGATAGAGCTTACTGGCTTAGCCCGGGCACTCGCCGGTTTTTAGAAGAAGATGAAAGCGCCAATACCATTGGATTCCGTTGTGCTATGAGCCACTACGGTAATGCCGAAGGCACTAGTAAGAATGCGAAAACAGGTATTTTTTTCCCAACCCGAAGGAATAAGCGCTAGCCATTAGTCAGCACCCATTCCTACCTATTATTATTGTACTATCTTGCAAATAAAAAGCAATGAGAATAGGCTATGGAATAGATTTTCACCAGTTGGTAGCAGGCAGAGATTTAATGATAGGTGGTATATATATTCCCCACCACAAAGGCGCATTGGGGCATAGTGATGCCGATGTATTGTTACACGCCATCTGCGATGCTTTATTAGGGGCAGCTTGCCTCGGAGATATCGGGGTACATTTTCCAGATACATCGGAAGATTTTAAAAATATTGACAGTAAAATTCTGCTCCAGAAAACGCATAGCCTCATCACGCAAGAGGGCTATACCATTGTGAATATAGATGCATCTCTTTGCCTCGAAGCCCCCAAAATAAAACCCTATATACCAGCCATGCAAGCAGCCATAGCGGGCATATTAGGCATCGGCATCAGAGATATTTCTATTAAAGCCACCACTACCGAAAAAATGGGTTTTGTGGGGCGGGAAGAAGGGCTGGTAGCGCATGCGGTTTGTCTTTTAGATCGTTAATCCTTAAAAAAGGCAATATATCAGGAATGAAATCCTTAAAAAAGGCAATATATCAGGAATGAAATCCTTAAAATCGGTAATTTTGTAAAAAATTACTTTATATGATCCTTCGATCTATCCAAGAAAATATAGTAGCAAGAATGGGCAAGGGCAAAGCCATTGTGTTACTTGGGCCTAGGCAGGTGGGCAAAACCACGCTCTTACACAGCATTTTTGCAAATGATTCAAGTGTACTATGGTTGAACGGGGATGAAACAGACGTTCAATCTATTTTTTCCAATATTTCTGCTGAAAGATTAAAAGCCATCATTGGCAATAAAAAAACAGTTATCATTGATGAAGCCCAGCGAATAGTAGGAATAGGCTTGCGGTTAAAATTAATTACCGATCAAATACCAAACGTTCAGTTGGTAGTAACGGGTAGTTCGGCATTAGAGCTGGCCAATCAATTGAATGAACCATTAACAGGCAGAAAATGGGAATTTAATTTATACCCACTTAGTTTTAATGAAATGGTGAAGCATCATGGACTCATTCAGGAGCTTCGCATGCTACCGCATAGAATGATCTACGGATACTATCCTGATATTGTAAATCATGCGGGTGATGAAAAAGAGATACTGAAACAATTATCCAACAGTTATTTGTACAAAGATTTATGGTTGATAGATCAAGTAAAAAAGCCGGATGCTTTAATCAAACTCTTGCAAGCATTGGCCTTACAAATAGGAAACCAGGTTTCATATAATGAGCTGTCACAATTATGCGGGTTGGATGCAAAAACAGTAGAAAAATACATTCAATTATTAGAGCAAACCTATATTATTTTCCGACTGGGTTCTTTTAGTAGAAACCTTAGAACAGAATTAAAAAGAAGTCGCAAAATTTATTTTTTTGATAATGGAATCAGGAACGCATTAATAGCCAATTTTAACCAAGTTGAAAACCGCACCGATACGGGTTCATTATGGGAAAATTTTTTGGTAGCAGAGCGAATAAAATATTTAGCATACAGCAGAAAATGGGTAAACCATTGGTTTTGGAGAACATCGGAGCAACAAGAAATAGATTGGTTAGAAGAATCAAATGGGCAGCTAACAGCGTATGAATTTAAGTGGAATAAAAACGCAAAATACAAAATACCCAAACCCTTTATGCAAGCGTATCCTTCAGCAGAGTACCGAGTAATTCACCCAGAAAACCTGGAACAATTTCTAGTGTACTAATGGCAGTATGGAATAAGTGATAAAGTAAAGTTACTAATTCTACCTTAATTTGCAACCATGAATATAGGCATTATTGGGCTTGGTTATGTAGGGCTGCCGCTGGCATTGGCGATGGCGGAAAAATACAAAGTAATAGGCTTTGATATCAACCCCACTCGCATTGGGCAATTGCAGCAGGGGGTAGATCATACCCATGAAATAAGCCAGCAGCAAATTCAGGCCGCTACCTCATTGCAATTCACGCAACAGAGCCACCAACTCAAACACTGCACCGTATTCATCATCACCGTACCCACACCCGTAGATGCCCAGTACCAACCCGATCTCAGCTATTTAATTCAAGCCACAAAAACAGTGGCAACGCTGTTGAAAAAAGGCGATACCGTAGTGTATGAATCAACCGTATACCCGGGCTGTACCGAAGAAATATGTATGCCCATACTACAAAAGGAATCGGGTCTGCTGTATAACCAAGATTTTTTTCTTGGCTATTCCCCCGAGCGTATTAACCCGGGCGATAAAACCCGGACTATTACAAGCATTTTAAAAATAGTATCGGGCTCAACGCCAGCAGCGGCGGAAAAAATCAATGCGCTCTATGCATCGGTTATCACCGCCGGAACTTATATAGCACCTTCCATAAAAGTAGCGGAAGCCGCCAAAGCCATAGAGAATGCGCAGCGCGACGTGAATATTTCTTTTATGAATGAGCTGGCATTAATTTTTGATCGCCTCGGCATAGATACCCAACAAGTGTTGCAGGCGGCAGCCACCAAATGGAATTTTCTGCCCTTTCAGCCCGGCTTGGTAGGTGGGCATTGCATAGGTGTAGATCCGCATTATCTAGCATTTAAAGCCAAGCAAGTGGGGTATGATCCACAGGTGATATTAAGTGGCAGAAAAGTAAATGAGCAGATGGGATTTTTTGTGGCGGAGAAATTAATTTCCTTACTCGCCAAAAAATTCGGCGGTAATATAGCGGCCAAAAAAGTGTTGATTTTAGGTATGGCTTTTAAAGAAAACTGTGCTGATACCCGCAATACCAAAGTAGTAGATATTTATACCACACTGCAAGAAGCGGGTTTAGCAGTAGAAGTATATGATCCTTGGGTAGATGCCGAACTAGTAAGGGAAGCCTATAAAATTAATATGCAAAAAGAATTGGCAGCCAGTTATGATGGAATGGTATTGGCGGTAGCGCATGAACTATTTCAAACCATTGATTTTGCGCAATACAAACAAGCTGGCACCCTTATTTACGATGCCAAAGGGGTATTGGCCTCCCCACTTTTTTCTGGGCGTTTGTGAGGGCACAGTGAAAACAGCAACGCTGTTAAATATTCGCAATTTGCGAATCGCGAATTGTAAATATTTATATATATTTGTTTAAATTTTACTCATGCAATCACATAAAGGTATGCGGCCGCAGGATATTGCAATCTTACTCAAAATTATTGCATTGGGAAAACAGGAGTGGAAGAATAAAGACTTGGCCATTGATCTACATATCAGTCCATCTGAAATTAGTGAATCTCTTTCGAGGTCGCAATTTGCAGGACTGGTAAACCCGTCTAAGAAAAAGGTATTTGTGTTGGCACTAGAAGAATTTTTGGTATATGGCCTTAAATATATTTTTCCTGCAAAATCGGGTACACTTGTAAAGGGTATGCCTACTGCTCATGCAGCACCCGTGTTAAGCGGTCATTTTCAATCAAATGAAATTTATGTTTGGCCAGATATTTACAGTAGTGAAAGAGGTATGATGGTAGAACCATTGTATCCAGGTGCTGTAGCAGCCGCAAAAAAAGATGCTGTTTTTTATAATCTATTGGCCTTGTGCGACGTATTTCGTTTAGGCAAAGTGAGGGAGATTAAAAAAGCGAGACAGGTTTTCCAAGATATATTTAATAACCAACAATAATTAAATGTCTCAACACACCAATATATTGCGCATAAAAGCTATTGCTGGTTTATTAGATCAAATGAATCAAAATATAGTTTTTGTTGGCGGTGCTACCGTTTCCCTATATGCAGATATAAAATCAGTTGAAGTGAGACCTACAGATGACGTGGACGTAATCATTGAGCTGGCTTCTTATCACGGCTATGCGGTTTTGGATGAAAGGTTGAGAAATATTGGGTTTGTAAATGATAAAGCATCCGGCGTAATCTGCCGTTATAAAATACAGGGTATAACGGTTGACATCATGCCTACTTGCCCAGAAGTAATCGGGTTTAGCAATAAATGGTATCCAGATGGATTCAAAGAAGCCATCACAATAGCTTTAGATGAACATAAAATTAAAATATTTTCTTTACCCTATTTTGTAGCGTCTAAACTGGAAGCGTTCAAAAATCGTGGCAAAGGCAACTACAGATTTAGTAGTGATTTTGAAGATATTGTATTTGTTCTTGAAAATAATTCGCAAGCCTTGAATTTGATATTGAAAACTAATAAAAGTGTACTAAATTATTTACAGTCAATTTTTTCGGAAATGCTTAAAGATGCTAGCTTTGAGGAAGGATTAATAGCCCATCTTGAGCCACCTACAGCTTATCAACAGTACGTTAAAATTAAAACAATACTCAGCGCAATTGTAGGTGCTTAATTTTAGCAGTGCCGCTGCCCCCCCCCACTTTTTTCTGTGCGTTTGTGTTGGGTTAATACAAAAATCCAAACATCCAGAGTGGAATGCTG
>JAAFJB010000009.1 GCA_013297995.1 Chitinophagales bacterium
GCAAAGCCACATAACCCATATTAGATTTTCGCCTAAAAAAATGTTCTATTTTGTGTAAGTCGGCACAAATTTTATCACGGTTATGTAGCGATAAACAAAGCAGTTCTACTTCTTCAATACAATCAATATTTAGCGTGGCTTTGGTATTGCTAAAATAGGCTTGATAATCTGTAACCCACCAATCTTCCATAGCAAACTGCATAATATATTCCTTGCCTGCGTTATCTACGTGATACGCTTTCAAAAGCCCCTTGACTACAAAATAGTCATTGGTTACATTTTGACCTTCTTGAATTAAGAATTGATGCTTTTTGAGTTTCTTGGTAGTAAAATGCGAAAGAATATATTCAAATTCTTGATCGGTAACTGGTGTAATTTTTTCAAAATGTTTTCGTAATTCTAAACTCATATTTCAAATATAATCCTATTATTTATCGATTGTGCTGTTTCATATTCACCCCAAGTGTAGCATGAATTTTTAATTTGTTCCAAAATATATCAGTCCACTGATAAAAAATGGTATTAATAACCAATAACTTAATAACCCAATAACCCAATAACTCAATAACTTAATAACTGAATAGCTGCCTCCCCTTCCCATTTAGGAAACAATACTCCGTTATTATTTATTTTTAAATGCCCATTGGCTACCGCACTGAATACAGATCTGAAATCGGTACTCACAGGAAGGTCTCTGCCATCTTCTAAATTTGCTTTATCAAGGGTCTGCATCTGGTGATATACTTTTCCACCCGCCACATTATTTCCCAATACAAATAAACAGCTTGCTCTTCCATGATCTGTACCACCTGTTCCATTCTGTGCTACTGTTCTTCCAAACTCAGTCATGGTCATTACCGTTACCTCATCTTGATAGCCACCCAAATCTTTCCAAAATGCTGCAATGCTATCACTGAAATCTTTTGCATTTCTAGCGAATATTCCGTTGGCTGCTCCTTGATTAAAATGCGTATCCCATCCTCCCATCTCCGCAAATGCCACTTCCATTCCGATATTCATTTTTATCAACACTGCTATTTGTTTCAATGATTTACCCAATGAAGAACTGGGATATATTACACCAGCAGCTGGTTGATAATTTTTAATATTATTTACATTCAACATTTTTAAGGCATCAAAACTTTCTTTGCCTGTTTCACTCAATATTTTATGGGTTGTTTGATCGTATAATTCTTCAAACGATCCAGCTGCTATATTTGCCGCCAGTGGATTACCTTTCATTTGAATGGCAAAATCAGATAAATTATTAATGGCTATCGCTTTATTGTCGCCATATAAACTTCTAGGCATTGCACTGGTTAAACTTACTGCTCTAAATGGTGAAGCATCATGCCCCAATAGACCCACAGCTCTGTTTAACCATCCACTTGAAGTGCCTTTATTAAATGGCGTACCACTCTCCATATAATCTTGCGCATCAAAGTGACTTCTCGTTGTATTGGGACTACCAACGCCATGTACAATGGCCATTCTTTGTTCTCCAAATAAGGGATAGAGGGATTCAAAAGAAGGATGCAACCCAAAATGACCATCTAAGTCAAACTGTTTACCTTCTGTTTGTGCGGGACTCATAAATAAAGTAGGTCGCAATGCTTTAAGATTGGGATCTGCAAAAGGGCTTACAGCCATCAAACCATCCATTGCACCCCGCTGAAAAATACATACCAGTGTTTTATTTTTTTTGAAGGGAAGTTGGGTCTTAATACTATTGGCAGCTTTTGCAATAAAGGAAGGAATTCCACCAGCAATGCCCGTAGCAAATAAAGCCATAGCGCCCGATTTCATGAATGCTCTTCTGTTGGTCATAAAAAATAAATTTAGAAATAAAAAAGGTGAACCGAATTTTATAATTCGTAATAAATTATTTTCGCTGAAATTCAGGTGAGCCAATAATAATACCCACAACCTGGGCTATTATGGTATTGTTCTCCATGCCTATTATCGGTTCAATGGATTGATTATTTTTATTTCTTTCCTGTTTTTCAGTTGTTCTATTGCCTCTAGGCTTTATTGCATCCTCCATGAATGCATCAAATTCAATGGCTGAATTTTTTTCAACAGCAGCATTTATTTTTGCTGCGAACGCATCATCGTTTACCATTGTTGCAAGCCGCAGAATATTAGCACTATGATCTCTCTCTGGAAGCAATAAATTACTATATATATTTAAGGCATCTGTGGTGCTTTCGGGTTCATGGTTATTGTTAAGTGCCAATAAATCTATTTTAATACCGGGGATTTTCTGCGCGGCAAATGCTAGACCAAAATTCATTCTATTTAGTAATGCACCCGTATTAATCCAATAAGCTGCTTTATCTGGAAAACCAGTAGGAGCTTGGTAGAAATAGATTTTTTGTCCCATTTTAGCACACCAGTTATACAGTTGAAAGGGTTGTTGAACCTCTGCGTTGGTAGCCCTAACAGCGCTAATGATTAATTCAAAAGGCGATTTTAGTTTTTCTCTGGTAATTTTCTGATTCCAGAAATCGGCGTGGTTTACCATGGCAGTTAAAACAGCTTTAATATTTCCATTGGTCTGCTGAAAAATATGAGCCATTTGTTTAACCAAGTTAAGAGAAGGCGTATCACTCACAAAACGAGTAGCCAATTTTTTACAGATAAATTGAGCCGTGGCAGCATTTGTAGCGAGCAGGTGAATTACTTCACGGCCTTCTTTGTATCCCCCATTTTCAGGAAAATTTTTTCCTAGTATTGTTTTAGCAGAATCATCGTGTTTATCGGCACGAAACAAAAAATCGCCTTCTATTACAAAGCCACGTTTCTCTAGATTATCTTTAGCAGTTCTTTCGAATAAATTTTTAGCTGGAGATTCATGAATCATTGGTCGTATACCCCAGCCAGTAAATGCTTTTGCAACGGCTGTTACATCTGCTTGTGTGTATCCACCATCTACACCCAGGGTGTGTAATTCCATAATTTCTCGTGCATAATTTTCATTCAAACCCCGTGCTTTTTTTGCTTTGCTATTACTCACACTATTTGCATTGTCTAAAAATTCCAGCATGGCAGGATGTTTGGCTGTTGCTTCCAGCATGGCTTCAAAATGGCCAATAATATTGGGTCTAATTGCATCCCGCTCATAAGTAAGTATATATTGTTGGCATTGCTGCTTGGTAATAGACACATTAAAATGGTTGAACCAAAAATCAGTCAGCAATTCATGCAATTGGTTATTGCTGTAAGCTGCCCTAATTATTTTTTGGTTGATGAGTTCGCTTTGCAGTTCTTTGATGGGCTTAAAGCCCTGCTCTTGCATCAATGATCGCAGTTTTTGTTGGTACTCTTTTTTATCACCGCCTTTAATAGAATCTTTATTTACCAATCCATTTTTTACAGCAAACCTTAGTAGTTGACCCGCATTCATATACTTGTTTACAATGGTTTCATTGTTTAAATTCAGGGTAGTATATTGGGCTAAGCGCAGCGCCAAATTATCTTCGTTAAAACTGCCATTTAATTGTTGTTCAAACCAAGCATCGAGACCTGTTTTCAAGAGTTCATTAACCTGACCGGGTTTGGCACCAAAGGTAAAACGATCTAGCAGTCTAGCTGCTGCTTGACGAGCAGAATACCCATATTTTTTAAAGGGCATTTTTACAGAACCAGCATAATTGGCAGGTGTAGAATCGGAAAAGGAGCTCAATACAATTAGTGCGAATCCTACTATGAATGATTGAAATACGCGTTTAAAATACATACCCTTTTTTGGGTTGGACGAAGTATGGACATAAAGGTTTAATAAAGGTTGGAAATTAAATTGTGTTGAGAGTTTTTTAGACAGCTTCTGTTCGCTTATTTATCTTTTTCCGTTTTTTTGTATTCCTTTACCATCATTGTTGTACTACTAATGTATTAACCCCCTAATATTTGAATGGTTTTAGAAATTAGTAGCACATTTTTACGCGCGCCCATCTCTATTTTTTTACAGCGATCTTATACAATATTAAACCCATCAAAGAGAATAAAATAGTACCCAACAAAAAGTAGCCATTCTGTGAAAAAATATGTATCAACCCTTCTTCGGCACTAACAGCCGCCAAGAATTTTTCACCTCCGGATGAGCCAGCAATAAACGCAATAATCACACCAGCTACCGCACCACCGGCTACTAAACCAGTCGCAAATAAATTACCCTTACCCAACTCTTCTTCTTCAGCAGATATTGCAGTGTTTTCTTTTTTCTGTTTAGATTCTACTATGCCACGAATAGCACCTCCTATAAATATGGGTAGTGTAGTAGCCAGCGGTAAGTAAGCACCTACTGCAAAGCTGAGCGATTTAATACCACAGAGCTCCATGGTAATGGCTAAAAAAACTCCTGCAAAAACATATTGCCAATCTAGATTCTGCGATAAGATTCCTTTAATTAATGTAGCCATCAACGTGGCTTGTGGTGCAGGGTACTTTTCAGTACCTATTGCGTGGTTAATACCTTGACTCAACATTTCAGAGCTGGGCTTATCGAGAAACTTTACCGTGAGCCCAATTACAACAGAAGAAACAATTGCTCCTACAAATAAGGCTATTTGCTGATTGCGAGGCGTTGCTCCCACTATATAACCACTCTTTAAATCCTGAGAGGTTGCACCTGCATTGGCAGCTGCAATACAAATCATTCCTCCTACTACCAATACCAATGGCTCAAAAGATTGTCCCGTCCACCCCACACTTAAAAAAATCAAACTGGTTCCCATCACAGTAGCTATGGTCATTCCACTGATGGGATTATTAGAAGATCCTATCAACCCCACAATACGTGAAGAAACGGTTACAAACAAAGCCCCAAAAATAACAACCAGTACCCCAATTAATAATTTTTGTACAATGGTATCACCCGGCACTTGCGGTAAAAATGTAATCAATGCAATTAAACCGAGTGTACCCAGTCCCACTACTTTTAAACTCAAATCTTTTTCTGTCCGCACCACCTTAACCCCACTATCTCCTGATTCTGATTTTAAAGAAGCTACACTTCCTTTAACGGATTTAACAATGGTAGGAATGGTTTTTATTAACGTAATAATACCGCCTGCTGCCACCGTTCCTGCGCCTATTTGACGGATATAGGCATAATAAACAGCCGCTGAATAATCCGAGAATTGATGGGTGATGGGATTCCATCCACCTTTACCACCCGCAGTAGCCAATACCCCAATTAATAATTTTTGTACAATGGTATCACCAGGCACTTGCGGCAAAAATGTAATCAATGCAATTAAGCCCAGAGTACCCAGTCCCACTACTTTTAAACTCAAATCTTTTTCTGTCCGCACCACCTTAACCCCACTATCTCCTGATTCTGATTTTAAAGAAGCCACACTTCCTTTAACGGATTTAACAATGGTAGGAATGGTCTTCATCAAAGTAATAATACCGCCTGCGGCAACCGTTCCTGCGCCTATTTGACGAATATAGGCATAATAAACAGCCGCTGAATAATCCGAGAATTGATGGGTGATGGGATTCCATCCACCTTTACCACCCGCAGTAGTAATATTTATTAGATAGCCCAATTTTACCAACTGGCCTGCAATAATATCTGGCGGCACCAAGGAAGAAAATAATGGAATAAATACCAGCCAACTCAATACACCACCTGCTACCAATACACCACCTATTTTGGGACCGATGATATAGCCTACCCCTAAATATTCTGGCGTTATTTCTCCGCTCAGTTTTGCTGATGGAAAAAATTTATTTATCTGCTGCGTTGCATAATAAGGTGTTTCTGCAATTATATGCAACACTTTTTGCAGAATGGCATACACAAATGCCACGCCTAAGCCCCAAAAAGCAGTCTTTGCAAAATCACCCCCTTTCTCTCCAGCTTTTAACACGTCTCCGCAAGCTGTTCCTTCGGGATAAGGAAGATTATCGTGCTCATTTACAATCAATGCTTTTCGCAATGGCACCATCAACAGTGTGCCCAACAATCCGCCTACAATAGCTAAAATTAAAATGGTGAGGTAATTAAAATATTCCGCACTATCGGGCGATGATAAAAACAAAAAACCTGGCAACGTAAATGCCACCCCTGCTGCAATACTTTCCCCTGCTGAACCCGTTGTTTGTATGATATTATTTTCTAGAATGGTGGTCTTTAAAAATTTCCTTCCTAGGGTTATGGCAATTACTGCAATGGGGATGGAAGCAGAAACCGTCAACCCCGCTTTTAGTGCTAAATAAACAGTAGCAGCACCAAAAATTACCCCAAAAAGACTTCCTACTAAAACAGATTTTACGGTAAGTTCTGCCATCTTAGATTCAGCCGCTACAAAGGGTTTGAATGTTTTTTTTTGATCAGGCATACTAAATAATTTTTATAGAAATAGATAAAACAGTCACCTGCTTATTGATAAGTTTCCAATACTTTAGTGTTCAAAATACAATATATGTGTGATATACAAAAAGATAAGTTGAAAACAGGAATGCCAAAATCGGTTCCCTTTATCATTGGGAATGAAGCAGCAGAACGTTTCAGCTTTTATGGCATCAGATCTATTATGAGTACTTTTTTGGTGGCGCAATTCTTTAATCCCGCCAATAACCCTGCATTACAAAATATGGCCGAAGCCAAGTCCAATGAGTTAACCCATCTTTTTGTAACCTTCGCTTATTTTATGCCGCTGGTAGGAGGCATTCTTGCAGATTGGTTTTTTGGAAAATATAAAATCATTTTTTGCCTATCCATCGTGTACGCATTGGGGAATCTTACCCTTGCATTTTCTACGGGTAATCTCTCGGCATTTACAGTGGGGTTAATTATTATAGCCATTGCAGCAGGCGGAATAAAATCATGCGTGTCTGCCAATGTGGGCGACCAGTTTGATAAAAGCAACCAGCATTTAATGACCAAAGTTTACAGTTGGTTTTATTTCAGCATCAATACTGGTTCTGTTGTTTCTACCTTATTCATTCCAATCGTGTACAATAAATATGGCCCTGAATGGGCTTTTGGTATTCCGGGTATATTGATGTGTTTGGCTACCATTATTTTCTGGACGGGCAGAAAAAAATATATCCGCGTTGCTCCTACGGGTATTAAAAAAGAAAATTTTTTATTCATCAGCGCTTATGCCATTAAATCGTTTTTTTCAAACAGAGATGGGGAAAGCGTTTGGCAGGTAGTTGCCAAAAAATATTCAGCCGAATCCATTGATGGTGTACAGGCTGTTTACCGCATACTAATGGTGTTTGCATTCACCCCTATTTTTTGGGCTTTATGGGATCAGAATTTATCTGAGTGGGTGTTGCAATCGGCTAAAATGGATCGAACTATTTTTGGGCATGAATTGCTTTCTGAACAAATACAAACCTTCAACCCCCTATTCTTAGTCACCATGATTCCTATTTGTTCTTATTTTATTTTTCCCTTCTTCAATAAAATAGGAATCAACCCTACCCCACTAAGAAAAATAGGTGCGGGACTATTTTTAACAGGTATTTCATTTGTAGTAATTGCGCTGATACAGGAAAATATTGATGGCGGTGGAAGACCTTCTATCTGGTGGCAAATACTGGCTTATTTAATTCTTGCATTAGCAGAAATATTGGTCTCCATGACCTGCCTTGAATATGCCTATACCCATTCGCCCAAATCAATGAAAAGTACCATGACGGCACTCTATTTATTGGGTATTGCTGCTGGCAATTTTTTTGTAAGCCTTGTAAATGGAAGTATTGCCAATGGGGGCTTTTTTGCTCGTTTTACTGGAGCTGCTTACTATTGGTTTTTTATAGAAATTTTAGCCGTATTCTTTGTGCTCTACTTGCTGGTAGCAAAGCGACTTCCTGAAAAAAGTTATATTGGTATGGCAGATGATACCCAACCTTCATAAAAGCAAAAAGCAGAGGTTAAATACTTTTTCACCCATCTCCGCTCACAATAATACGGTGGACATTTACACAATTATTCAGCGTATTATTGCTATATTTGGCTGTATAAAACATAATTAGGCTCCAGATGAACCGAATTAAAGAAGTACTGAAAGAGAAAGGCATCTCACAGAGTTGGCTTGCGAAAAAGCTAGACAAAAGTTACAACTCAATTAACGAGTACTCACGCAATGTAAGACAGCCAAGCATTGAAGATCTGTATCGAATTGCAAAAATTTTGGACGTAACCGCTAAAGATTTATTGAAGTAAGTATAATGAGCAAAGAAAACGACATAGAACAAAATTTAATTAGGCAACTAACGGAGCTTAAATATATCTATCAACCTCATATAGTTGATAGAAAAACGCTTGAGCAAAATTTCAAAACTAAATTTGAAGCACTTAATCGTGTTAACCTTACCAATCATGAGTTTTTAAGGCTAAGGGAAGATATTATCAAGCCTGATGTATTCTCTGCTTCAAAATTTTTACGGGAAAAACAATACTTCCAACGTGAGGACGGAACACCTTTACATTACACTTTAATAAATAATAAAGACTGGTGTAAAAATGATTTTGAAGTGATCAGCCAATTACGTATCAATACCGAAAATAGCCATCAACGGTACGACATTATTTTGTTGATTAACGGATTGCCAGTGGTTCAAATCGAATTAAAGAAATTAGACATTTCTCCACGAAAAGCCATGCAGCAAATAGTGGATTATAAAAATGAAGCCGGCAATGGTTATGGCAATTCCCTGCTTTGCTATATGCAATTGTTTATTGTAAGCAACAAAACAAACACCTACTATTTTGCCAATAATAAAAACCAATATTTTGCATTCGATGCAGAAGAAAAATTCTTACCTGTTTATCAATTAGCCAATGAAAGCAACAAAAAAATAACGCATATTGAAACCTTTACTGAAAAATTTCTTACCAAATGCACTCTTGGAGAGATGTTAAGTAAATACATAGTGCTGGTAGAGAGTGAGCAGAAATTAATCGTAATGAGACCTTATCAAATTTATGCGGTTAAATCAATTGTTGATTGTATTCAACAAAACCGTGGTAATGGTTATATCTGGCATACCACAGGCAGTGGAAAAACACTAACCTCTTTTAAAGCCTCTACGCTTTTAAAAGACAATGCAGATATTGACAAATGTTTGTTTGTAGTAGACCGTAAGGATCTTGACCGGCAAACCCGTGAAGAGTTCAATAAATTTCAGGAAGGTAGTGTAGAAGAAAACACCAATACCGAAACATTGGTTAGGCGTTTGTTATCTACCGACTATGCCGACAAAGTAATTGTTTGCACCATTCAAAAATTAGGTTTGGCTTTAGACGGCACGAATACAAAAAACTACAAGGAACGCTTAGAACCATTAAAAAACAAACGTATTGTTTTCATCTTTGACGAGTGTCACCGCTCGCAGTTTGGTGATAACCATAAAGCCATAACAGCGTTTTTTCCAAATGCTCAACTATTTGGTTTTACTGGCACGCCAATTTTTGATGAAAACGCATCGTATCAGATACGAGAAGGTGAAGCGGCCTCATACAAAACTACTGAAGATATATTTCAGCAAAGGTTACATGCCTATACCATTACCCACGCTGTTGAGGATGAAAATGTATTGCGTTTTCACATTGACTATTTCAAAGGAAAGGGCACACAAAAAGCAAAGCCTAGCGAACCAATTGCACAACAAGCGGTAGTTGAAGCTATTTTAGACAAACATAATGCAGCTACTAATTCCAGAAAATTTAATGCATTAATGGCAACCGCTTCAATCAATAATGCTATTGAATTTTATCAACTATTCAAAGAAATCCAAAGGAAGAAAAAAGCAGAAAATGCAGATTATATCCCACTTAAAATTGCTTGTGTATTTTCTCCACCAGCTCAACTCATAGCAAAAGATGGTGACCAGCAAAGTCAAAAAAATGCGGCTGATATAAAACAAATGCAAGAAGATTTGCAGCAAGAGAAACTAGATAACCAAACCAACCCAGAAGAGAAGAAAAAAGCATTGGTTGAAATTATTGCCGATTACAACCTGCAATTTGGTTCTAATCATTCTATTAATGAATTTGATTTGTATTACCAAGATGTGCAAAAACGCATCAAAGACCAGAAATACAGTAATCAAGACTATTCATACGAAAATAAAATTGATATTACCATTGTGGTGGATATGTTGCTCACCGGTTTTGATTCTCAATACCTCAATACTTTATATGTAGACAAAAACCTCAAATACCATGGATTGATTCAGGCGTTTTCAAGAACCAATAGGGTATTGAACGATACCAAACCCTACGGAAATATTTTAGATTTTCGTTCACAACAAGAATCTGTAAACCAAGCCATCGCACTTTTTTCAGGTGAATACAATGGAAAAGCAAAAGAAATTTGGCTGGTTGAACCCGCTCCTTCAGTGATTGAACAATACAAAAAAGCGGTTGAGGCATTGGGTCTATTTATGCAGGAACAAAATTTGCTAAACGAAGCACAGGAGGTTTTTAACCTGCAGGGTGATGCGGCAAGAATTGCATTTGTAAAAAATTTTAAAGAAGTTCAACGACTTAAAACCCAATTAGACCAATACACAGACTTAGACGGAGCACAACAAGCAATCATTGAAACCATTTTGCCTAAGGAAACTTTGCAAGAATTTAGAAGTTCATATATAGAAACAGCGAAACAACTAAGTGAAATACAACAAAAAGAGGGTGACCAAGCGCCGCCCGAAATACAACAACTGGATTTTGAATTTGTACTTTTTGCTTCTGCTGTAATTGATTACGATTATATAATGCGTTTGGTTGCAGACAGTACACAAAAGAAACCCGCCAAACAAAAAATGACAAAATCGCAAGTAATTGGTTTGCTGAGTTCTAATTCCAATTTAATGGACGAGCAAGAGAATTTAACGGAATACATCAATGGGCTGGACTGGGACAGTGGTCAAGATGTGAGTACATTACGCAACGGATACGACCGTTTTAAAATTGAGAAAAACGAAAAAGAAATAACTACAATCGCCCATAAACACGGCTTACAAACAGATACCTTAAAAACCTTTGTTGATAAAATAATGAGCCGAATGATATTTGATGGAGAAAAACTAACTGACTTGTTAGAACCTTTAAAACTAAGCTGGAAAGATCGTAGCGTTAAAGAATTAGCATTGATGGAAGACTTAGTGCCGCAATTGAAAAAGTTAGCCCAAGGGCGTGAAATTTCAGGATTAGCAGCTTATGAGTAACGAGATTATTATATATCGTCCAAACGAGCTTGCCGAACATATTGAAGTTAGGTTAGAACACGAAACCGTTTGGCTTAATCGGCAACAGTTATCATTATTGTTTGGTAGAGATGTGAAGACTATCGGCAAACATATCAATAATGTATTTACAGACGCAGAACTCCAAAAAGGCTCAACTGTCGCAAATTTTGCGACAGTTCAAAATGAGGGGGGAAGAAAAATAGAACGTCAAATTGAATACTATAACCTTGATGTGATAATATCGGTTGGCTATCGCGTTAAATCAAAACAAGGTACCCAATTCAGAATATGGGCTACCAATGTGCTAAGAGATTTTTTGTTAAAAGGTTATGCTTTAAACCAGCGAATGAACCGTATTGAAAACAATATGGAGCATTTAGCAAAAAAAGTAGATACTATCTCTTTGCAAATTCAATCTGCTGAAATACCCAACCAAGGTGTTTTTTTTAACGGACAAGTATTTGATGCGTATGAATTGGCATCTAAAATTATCCGCTCAGCCAAAGCAAGTATTGTACTGATTGATAATTATATTGACGAGAGCACCCTAACGCATTTGTCTAAAAAAACAAAAGCGGTAAAAGTTATTTTATTAACCAAAACCATTACAAAGCAATTGACTTTAGATATCAAAAAAGCCAATGAACAATACAGTAATTTTGAGTTGCAAGCATTTACCAAAAGCCACGACCGTTTTTTGATTATTGACCACACAGTAGTATATCATTTAGGTGCTTCCCTAAAAGATTTGGGCAAAAAATGGTTTGCATTTTCTAAAATGGATAAAAATTCGGTTTCAAACATCTTAAAAGAAATTGGGGTATGAGTAAAGAAAAATTGATACCCGAATTGCGGTTTCCTGAATTTAAGAATGATGGGGAATGGGAAGAGAAAACACTAAATGAAATTACGTCATCAATATTTGATGGAACTCATCAAACACCGAAATACACTGAGAATGGAATTCCTTTTTTCAGTGTTGAAAATTTAATCAGTGGCAATAAAAATAAATTTATATCTCAAGAAGACCACATAATTGCAACAAATAAAAATAAACCAGAAAAATTTGACATATTAATTACAAGAATTGGAAATATTGGATTTCCTAAAATTATTGATTGGGATTATGAGTTTAGTATTTATGTCACATTAGCTGTTATTAAAAAATCTATAGAATTTAATTCATATTATTTGCATTCATTTATTCAGTCTGACTTTTATCAGAAAGAAATAAAAAGTAAGTCCTTGCTTAATGCAACACCTTGTAAAATCAATATGGATGAGCTACGTAAAACAAAAATTTTACTACCACCAGACAAAGAACATAAAGAACAACAAAAAATCGCCTCTTGTCTTTCTTCTTTGGATGAAGTGATAGAAGCCCACAGCCAAAAATTAGAGTGCCTAAAAGCCCACAAAAAGGGCATGATGCAAAATCTTTTCCCAAAAAAAGGAGAAACTATTCCTAAATGGCGGTTTAAGGAGTTTGTAAAGGATGGGAAGTGGGAGAAAAAGATGTTGGGGGAAATTGTTGAAAATCTAGATTCAAAGAGGGTGCCTATAACTTCAAACCAAAGAGAAAAGGGAAATATTCCCTATTATGGAGCTTCTGGTATAATTGATCTTGTTAAGGGATATATTTATAATGAAACTTTGCTTTGTATATCTGAAGATGGGGCTAATTTAATTGATAGAAATTACCCTATAGCATTTACCATTTCAGGTAAAACTTGGGTTAATAATCATGCACATGTTTTAAAGTTTAAAAATAAAAGTACCCAGTTATTGGTGGAGAAATATATAAACTCAATAAGCATTGAAGATTTTCTTACAGGCATGGCACAACCAAAACTTAATAGAGGAAAACTCGATATTATTCCAATCCCCTTACCTAAAAATCCAAATGAACAAGAAAAAATTGCTTCCTGCCTTTCATCCTTAGATGATTTAATCATAGCGCAAACAGAAAAAATAAAGCAGTTGAAACTTCATAAAAAGGGTTTAATGCAGGGTTTATTTCCGAAAATAATTGACTAGAAAATGAGTACTCAAACAAAATTCGTTAGCTTAACAGAGGTAGCAAACTATTTCCGTAAGGACCTAACTGGAGATGGTCGAAAAGAAAAAGATTTGATATTATTTTTTGCGCATAATGGCACAGGAAAGACACGGCTATCTATGGAGTTTAGGCAGGCGGGCAAAAAGTTCGATGCAGATGGAAATACTATTGAAAGAGACACCCTGTATTTTAATGCTTTTACAGAAGATTTATTTTCGTGGAACAATGATTTAGAAAATGACACAAATAGAATTCTGAAAATTAATAAAGATTCTGCATTTTTTGATGGTTTACATGAATTAGATTTGAATATAAAAATTGAATCATTCTTTCATAATTATGTTGACGTAAATTTTGATATAAACTATGAAACTTCAGAGATTACTTTTTCTAGAAGTATTCTTGTGGGTGGTAATGAGCAACGAATTGAAAATATAAAAATATCAAGAGGCGAAGAAAATTTATTCATTTGGTGTTTTTTTCTTGCCATCTGCCAATTAGCGATGGATAAAGACCCTGCATACAACTGGGTAAAATACATTTATATAGATGACCCAATATCATCCCTTGATGAAAATAATGCAATAGCTGTAGCCTGCGATTTAGCAAATTTACTTTCCAAAGAAGATAGCGAAATAAAAACGGTTATTTCTACACATCATAGCTTATTCTTTAATGTTCTGTTCAATGAGTTTGGCAGAAAGGTAAAAAACAAACGATATTTCTTACACTTTAAAGAACCTAGCGACTATTCTTTGCAAGATACTGGCGACACACCCTTTTTTCACCATATCTCAACGCTAAGCGAGCTAAAACAAGTTGCTGAATCTAATAAACTTTATACCTATCATTTTAATGCTTTGAGAAGTATATTAGAGAAAACTACAAGCTTTTTTGGCTATGATAAAATTGATAAATGTATTCATGGTTTAGAAGATGAAGTGCTTTTTGAAAGAGCATTGCAGTTATTTAGCCATGGTAAATATTCCATTTTCGACCCTGTAGAAATGGGTGATGATAATAAAAGCCTTTTTAAACGCATCTTAAATGGTTTTCTTGCTAAATATGAATTCTATTTTCCCGAAATTTTTAATGAAGAAATTCAAACTGAAACAGAATGACCAATAAAGATCATGATAAACTCGGTAAAACCCTTTGGGCAATCGCAGACAATTTGCGTGGAGCAATGAATGCTGACGATTTCAGAGATTATATGCTTTCGTTTCTTTTCCTTCGCTATTTATCACACAACTACGAAGAATCTGCAAAGAAGGAATTAGGAAAAGACTACCCTACTGATACGCCTAGAGAGTTATTGGCAAAACTCAAGGTTAAAACTCCTTTAGAGATCTGGTACAAAGAAAATTCAAAAGAAGTTGAGTACTTTGAAAAACAAATGAGACGTAAAGTTCATTATGTTATCCAGCCAAAATTTTTATGGAGTAATATTACTGAATTGGCGCGTACGCAAGATGGAGATTTATTAGTAACACTAGATAAAGGATTTAAATATATACAGGACGAATCTTTTGAAAGTGCTTTTCAGGGTTTGTTTTCGGAAATCAATTTGAATTCAGAGAAGTTAGGAAAAACCAATGCCGAAAGAAATAAAAAACTTTGTACCATTATTCAGAAAATTGCGGAAGGCATTGCTGATTTTACGGTTGATTCAGATACCCTTGGCGATGCTTATGAATATTTGATTGGTGAGTTTGCAGCAGGTTCAGGAAAAAAAGCAGGAGAGTTTTATACGCCTCAACAAATCTCGACCATCCTCTCTGAAATTGTAACATTGGACAGTCAAGACCCAACAAGTGGGAAAAGAAAAAAACTGAATAAAGTACTTGATTTTGCTTGTGGTTCGGGTTCTTTGTTATTGAATGTTAGAGAGCGAATTAAGCCAAATGGTGGAAGCATTGGAAAAATTTACGGACAAGAAAAAAATATTACCACCTACAACCTTGCGCGAATGAATATGCTTTTGCACGGGATGAAAGATACCGAGTTTGAAATTTTCCACGGAGACACTTTAGAAAACCAATGGGCATTGCTCAACGAAATGAACCCTTCTAAAAAAGTAGAGTTTGATGCTATTGTAGCCAATCCCCCTTTTAGTTTGCGTTGGGAACCAACCGACACAATAGCACAAGATTTCCGTTTCAAAAGTTATGGACTTGCCCCTAAATCAGCTGCTGACTTTGCTTTTTTATTACACGGTTTTCACTTCTTAGGAAAAGAGGGAACAATGGCAATCATATTGCCACATGGAGTATTATTTCGTGGAGGTGCAGAAGAAAGAATCAGAACAAAATTGTTGAAAGACAATCACATTGACACAGTGATAGGACTACCATCTAATCTATTCTACTCAACAGGAATTCCTGTTAGTATTTTGGTTTTGAAAAAATGCAAAAAACACGATGATGTTTTATTTATCAACGCCAGCGAGCATTACGAAAAAGGTAAACGACAGAACACCTTACGTGATAGTGAAGATAAAGACCAACCAAACGACATTCAAAAAATAGTTGAAACATACCAGTTCCGAAATAATATTGACCGCTACTCTCGAAAAGTATCAATGGAAGAAATTGAAAAGAACGACTATAATCTCAACATATCAAGGTATGTAAGCACTTCACTTGATGAAATACAAATTGATTTGAAAGAAGTTAATACAAAGCTGTCTTTAATAAATGAAACCATTAAAACAAATACAGACAACCACAATAAATTCTTAAAAGAACTGGGGCTACCCCCAATATAGAGAAACGAAAAGCCAACTAAATTACGCGACAACCCAACAACTACAATGGTTTACAATAGCTAGTGAACACAATCCGAAAAAAATGTCCACATAAATTTGAACATTTAAAATTAGTACTTTCGCCCAGCAATTTTAATCTCGGTGAAAGGAGCTAAATCAATTAATAGAAACAAATGAATATTTTATTGTTAGGGAGTGGCGGTCGCGAACACGCAATGGCTTGGAAAATGGTACAGAGTCACCATTGTGATCAACTATTTATTGCGCCTGGAAATGCGGGTACCAGTGCTTTTGGGCAGAATTTATCCATTGAAGTAACCGATTTTACCGCAATTAAACAAGCTTGTATTGAACATAGCATAGATATGTTGGTAGTAGGCCCCGAAGAACCTTTGGTGAGGGGCATTTACGATTTTTTTCAGGAAGATGCTGAACTCACCCATATTATTGTGGTAGGACCCTCTGCCGCTGCTGCTCAGTTAGAGGGCAGCAAGGCTTTCAGTAAAAAATTCATGCAACGCCATGGCATTCCTACGGCTGCTTATGCTGAATTTACCGCCGATAGCTTTGAAGCAGGAAAAGCTTATATAGGCGCACATTCACTGCCAGTAGTGCTGAAAGCAGACGGACTGGCAGCGGGTAAAGGGGTGGTGATTGCTACCACCACCGAGGAGGCATTACAAGTTTTTGAAGAAATGATTGTAGGCAAACAGTTCGGTGCAGCGAGCGAAAAAGTGGTTATTGAAGCTTTTTTAGCAGGCATTGAAGTAAGCGTTTTTGCCCTCACAAATGGACAATCTTATCATATCATTGGTCACGCCAAAGATTATAAGCGAATTGGAGAAGGTGATACGGGGCCGAATACAGGTGGAATGGGCTGTGTGAGCCCGGTTCCCTTTATGAACCACAGTTTTATGCAGAAAGTAGAGGAGCGGATTATCCGCCCTACCGTAAGCGGATTGGCGCAAGAAAACCTGAAATACCATGGCTTTATTTTCTTTGGATTGATGAATATAAATGGAGAACCTTTTGTAATTGAATACAATTGTAGAATGGGTGATCCCGAAACAGAAGTGGTATTGCCTCGACTAAAAACAGATTTGGTGGCTCTATTTGCCGCCATGGATAATGGAACATTGGAAGACGCCAATATCAGCTTTGATGAGCGAAGCGCAGCCACCATCATGGCTGTTAGCGGTGGATATCCAGGAGATTATGAGAAGAATAAGTCCATCACCTTACCTGCTGCTAATTCCATTGCCAACGACACCATGGTATTTCATGCAGGTACTCGGCAAGCGGGAGAAATGGTTTTAACAAATGGTGGCAGGGTTTTAGCAGTAACCTGCTATGGAAACAATATTGCAGATGCCGCTGCCAAATCAAGGGCTATCTTAGCAGATATCCATTTTGAAGGAATGTATTTCCGCAAAGATATAGGCTATGAATTCCCTTGTTAATTCCACTAATTTCAAGCACCTTTGTACTTATTGCTAAAATATAAGAATTTATTGATACAATGGGATTATTCAATTTTTTTACCCAAGAGATTGCCATGGATCTGGGCACGGCAAATACCCTTATCATTCACAATGATGATGTAGTAGTGAATGAACCCTCTATTATTGCCCTCAACCGCAATAATATGAAAGAGGTGTTGGCAGTGGGCAAGAAAGCCCTGATGATGCACGAGAAAACGCATGAGAGTATTAAGACCATCCGCCCGTTGAAAGACGGTGTAATTGCTGACTTCAACGCTGCCGAACTCATGATTCGGGAGCTCATGAAAATGGTTTATCCCAAAAAACCTTTGTTTCCACCCAGTTGGAGAATGGTTATTTGTATCCCTTCTTCTATTACCGAAGTAGAAAAACGTGCTGTTCGGGATAGTGCGGAACAAGCAGGTGCCAAAGAAGTGTATATGATTCATGAACCCATGGCCGCCGCATTGGGTATTGGTATTGACGTAGAGGAACCTGTTGGTAATATGATTATTGATATTGGTGGGGGTACCACTGGCATTACGGTTATTGCATTGGCTGGTATTGTTTGCGATCAAAGTATTCGTATTGCTGGAGATGAATTTACCGCCGATATTATGGAAGCTCTCAGAAGATACCATAGCCTTCTTATTGGGGAACGCACCGCTGAACAAATTAAAATTAATGTGGGGGCTGCCATGAAAGATTTAGACAATCCCCCAGAAGATATGCCCGTAAATGGTCGCGACTTGGTTACTGGCATCCCCAAACAAATCATGGTAAGTTATCAAGAAATTGCAGAAGCGCTGGACAAAAGTATTTTTAAAATAGAAGAAGCCATCCTCAAAGCCTTAGAAACAACACCTCCAGAACTGGCTGCTGATATTTACAGAAGAGGTTTATACCTTACTGGTGGGGGGGCTTTATTAAGGGGACTAGACAAGCGTTTGAGCGCAAAAATTAAATTGCCTGTTTATGTTGCTGACGATCCACTTAAAAGCGTTGTGCGTGGTACAGGACTTGCCTTAAAAAATTACCAACGGTTTCCATTCATCATGAGATAGAAGCATCAGCTGCCTTGAAAAATATTTTTCTCTTCATACAGCAATACCTTAACCTTATCAGCTTCTTGGCTTTACAAGTGCTGTGCATTGTGTTATTGAGTTCAACCAGCAAAACGCACGAGACCTATTTTGCCAATGTAAGCAATGGCATCACAGGCTATTTTAATGGTTACTATAGTAATTTCAGAAGCTATTTTTCTCTAAAGGAAAATAACCTTCAATTAGCTGCTGAAAATTCCCGTTTGCGCAACGCATTGTCCAGCAATTTCACCGCCTCAAATATTGCCATCCTTGTAAAAACAGATACTACATTTAAAGACAGCTTGGGTAGGCATCGGAAATTCAGTTATTTACCAGCCCAAGTAATTGGTAATTCATACGCTTTACAGAACAACTACCTGATGCTAGAAAGAGGATCAGATCAAGGTATAAAAAAAGGAATGGCGGTAGCTGGCCCTGCTGGTATTGTGGGTGTAGTAGTAGAAACCTCCAATAATATTAGCAAAGTAATGAGCCTCTTACATAGAAATAGTAAAGTAAGTGCCATGCTTAAAAAAGACAATACTGCAGGTAGCATTGAATGGGATGGAGCAGATCCATCACTCTTGATTCTTCGTAATATTTCTAAAAGTACAAAAGTAGTAAAAGGCGATACCGTACTTACCAGCACTTATTCCGCCAACTTTCCCTCGCATTTAATGATTGGAACTGTAGCTGCAATTATGGTTGATCCTGCCACCAATTACTATACCCTTAAAATTAAAACTGCTACTAATTTCTTTACCCTGCAACAGGTTGATGTAATCAGCAATAGTCGCTATCAAGAACAGGTGCAACTTGAAAACAGCCATACCAATCAATGAGTAGCTTAGTAAAAAATAGCATACGTTTTGTATTGTTTATCTTGATTCAAGTATATATACTCAATCAAGTTCCTCCGCTGCATCGGTTTGTAGTACCTTATCTGTACTTTCTATTTATTCTTTGGTTGCCATTTAAGCTGGGGAGATTTTCGCTTTTAATACTTTCTTTTGTATTTGGATTAACCCTTGATTTCTTCACTGGAACGCTGGGCTTACACGCTGCTGCCTGCTTAATGATTGCTTATATTAGACCCTTTTTACTTAGCATACTGCTTTCGCAGGAAACCACTGAACAGAGCTATACAGAACCCAGCATCAAGAGTATGGGCTGGGCACCATATTGCTTATACGCTGCACTACTAAGTTTTGTGCACCACTGCTACTTGGTTTTATTAGAATGGTTACAGTTTGGAGATTTTGTTTATTTTATTGGCAAAGTAAGTGCCACTTCTGGCATCAGCATGCTGCTTATTTTATTAACAGAAATGCTCTTTAATAGAAAGGCAAAATATAGAACCAATAAATAGTTTTATAAGCCATGCCGATCTCCCTTCACTACTTCAAATACATGTAGTATTTGTGGAAACAATGCAGCCAAATATTCTTGAGATCCCATTAATGAACCAGGGAAAGTCAACACCAAAGTATGGCCTATCATTCCCGCCACACTTCGAGAAAGCATGGCATAGGGCATACGTTCTTGGCCATATCTTCTTGCCGTTTCCATCACTCCTTCCAGTTCCCTTTCCAGCATAGGCTTTACCGTTTCTGGTGTAATATCCCTAGCTGATACACCCGTGCCTCCTACAAAAATCAAGAGTTGAATATCTTTATGGGTATGCTCATCTATTTGCTGAATAATAGAACTCGACTCATCAGCTATTACCACATAGTGAACCGTATCTATCTGGTATTTTTTCAATTGTTCTATCAATGCTGCACCAGCATGATCTACTCCTTTTTGCTGGAATACCGTATCTGAACAAACTACTACCGCTGCTTGTATGGGTACAGCTTGCGCAAGTGAGCGACTGCTCTTCCCACCTGTTTTTTTAACCAACCTAACTGCCTGTATTTCAATATTTGAGTCTATCGGTTTCAACATATCATACAAGGTAAGTGCTGCCACCGATGCACCATGCATGGCTTCCACTTCAACGCCTGTTTTGTAAATGGTATGCACTTCTACTTCTACTTCAATTTTCAGTCCCCTTACTACAAAGCGCACATCTGTAAACTCAATAGGAAGCGGGTGACAGTCTGGAATTATATCACTGGTTTTTTTTACAGCAAACAAAGCAGCTACTTTGGCAAAAGAGAAAACATCTCCTTTGGGTACCAGTTTTTGCTCCACAGCTTTAATGGTTTCTTCAGAAGATACCAATACCGTTGCCGCCGCAATTGCCTTTCTAAGTGTGTTGGATTTATGCGTAATATTCACCATAGTCTTTACTTATTTTGTTTCCAATACTTAGCATCATTTGAACCCATTTCTTTACCCCAAATGGGCAACTCTTTTTTAATGGCTTCTACCATTGCTTCACATGCATCCATAGCAGCTTTTCGGTGCTTACTTGAAACAAATACGAAGAGACAAATCTCACCCACATTTACTTGGCCCAAGCTATGGTACACATGCATACAAGTGAGCGGATAGCGCGCAAATAAATCTTCCCTTATTTCAGCCATTTGCTCCAAAGCCATTTCAGCATAAGTAGTATATTCTATTGCCACTACTACATCAGTTTCTTTTTGATCGGCTCTAACTTGACCAATAAAAATACTGTGCGCGCCAATATCGGTATTGCTTGCATGCTGTTGAATATCGGCTGCAATTTTATCGGCAGGTATTGGGCCTTGGTAAAATATATTTCGATTTTTTTTTTCGCTCATGCTTTTACTTTATTGAAATAAGCCGTTAACCCGCCTTTGAGACTATACACTTTTAAATTACGCTTCGCACAAATTAATTCACCAGCATGTAAACTGCGAATACCTTGGTGGCAGATAATACAGATTTCTTTTTCTGGCAGCTCAAAAATAGCGTTTTCTAATTCAGACATCGGAATCTGTGCGTGTGAAAAATCAATTACAGGATATTCATGCCTTTCTCTCACATCTAACACAAAAATATTCGGGTTGGCTCGGAGCTGTATAAAAGTAGCTGTATCAATTTCTTCAATATCTGTATCCATTGCATTGCAATAAATCCCTGCATCAAACTCCCCATGTATGGTATTAAAAAAATCTTGGTCAATAGTTGGCGTACCATTCTTTTTTACCATTTCAATTTCATAACTATTCCCTTCTAATAAATTATAATTGAACATTCTTCCATACAATGGCTTACCAATACCAGTGATAATTTTAATGGCTTCTGCCGCTTGCATAGTGCCAATTATGCCGGGTATTACACCCAGTACACCTGCAGTTTCACAGCTAGAAATTTCCCCGCTATGGGGCTTCTGTGGAAATATATCACGGTAGTTTATAAGCGGTTGAGTAGGGTGTAGATTTCCTAAATTAAACACACAAAGTTGACCTTCATAGCGAGATACTGCTCCATAAATCCAAGGTTTATTCAATAGTACACAAGCGTCGTTTATTAAATATTTTGCAGAAAAATTATCAGTTCCATCTATCACCAAATCATAGTCCTTTATTATTTGTACTGCATTTTGTTTATTTAATTCATAAGGATATACTTCAATAGAAATGGTTGCATTTTGCTCCAATATTCTCCTTGCAGCAACTGTTGTTTTCAGCATGCCAATATCGTTTTCGCCGTACAATAACTGACGGTGCAAGTTGCTTACACTTACCTTATCTGCGTCCATAATTCCGATACAACCTACCCCAGCACCAGCCAAGTATTGTAATGCAGGGCAGCCCAATCCACCGAGCCCTATCAACAATACTTTAGCAGCTCGCAATTTTTCTTGGGTTGCCAGTCCAAACCCCGGCAATATCATTTGTCTGCTGTATCTCTCCTTATTATTCATAGTTAACCTCCAGAAAAAGGTGGCATCAAAGCCACTGTATCACTTGGTTTAAGTGGGGTATTTTCACTGATCATTTTTTGGTTGACTGCCATAAAATATTTGGTAGAAGCCAGCATTGGATACTGCTCTAGTAGCAATTGCTGCAATGCATTTGTATCGGCAATTCCATTCAAACAAAGCTTTGCTTCCCCAATAATATCAGTGAGCGAACCAAAAAATAATATTTGCACTGTGTTGTTCATCATTTTACAAAAAAGAGTTTAGTTGCTGCCAACACCAATACGAATGACAAGATATATTTCATATATATTGACCGAAATCGTGTTGCTCCCAAATGCGCTCCAAAAATACCACCCAATACAACAAAAACAATAATAACCCCAATTTGAGATCCCAATTGAAATCCCTTATTCAATTGTACCAGCATACCCACCGCTGAATTTAAAAAAATAAAAATGGCAGTGACTGCTGCAGTCTGCTTTTGTCCACTCCATCCCATCAACAATAAAAGTGGAGATAGTAGAATGCCGCCGCCCATTCCAATCATTCCAGAAACCAATCCTATCAATGCGCCAGCTAAACTTAGCCAATACCATTTGGCATTTGTATATTCAGGCTCCGCCGCTTTAGTAACTAATAGTCTCCATACAGCTATCAATAATACCCCCCCCAATAATTGCTTGTAAAAAAGATCTGTAATATGTATTACACTGCCCAAATAAGTAAAAGGAATAGAACCCAATATCAATGGCCAAAGTAGGGACTGCTTAAAATGTTTTGCTTTAAAAAATGAAATAAAAGCTACTAAAGAAACCATCAAATTCAATATTAGTGCTGTTGGCTTCATCACTGCTGCACTAAATCCGAACAAAGCCATCAATGCCAGATAGCCGCTGGCACCACCGTGACCAACTGCTGCGTATAAAAAAGCGACCGTAAAAAAACAAATTGAATATAATAACAGTTCTTCCATATTGGTAATCCGTTAAAAGCGATAAATGGGTACGGGTGTATTTTCTTCTACTACGGTAACTGACTCCTCCAATTCAACCCAGCAGTTGGCTTGGGCGAATGCTGACAATTGAAAAGAAGCCTGCGCTGGCAATACGCTTACCCGCCCATTGTTTTCATATGCTTTGAGAAAAAAACTAAGTCCCGCTTTTTTCTCAAATGAATGTTGCAATGGAATCATTTGGGGTGAGGGGGGCAATTTACCTGTTAACAATGCCAAAGCTGGCAATACATATTGTTGAAAGCAACTCAATACAGAAGCTGGGTTTCCTGGCAGGCCAAATACCAAACGACTGTTTATTTTACCCAAAAACAAAGGCTTTCCAGGTTTTTGCAATACCCCATGAAATAGGGTTTCAATACCAACACTGGCGCAAGCACTAGCCACAAAATCATAGTCGCCAACACTTACACCGCCGGTGAGTAAAACCATATCGGCCCATGCCAATACATGCTGAATACAATCTACTGTTTCTGCAAAGTTATCTTTTGCAAAAAAAATATTTACCGATTCAATACCTACACTTTTAAGCGCTGCTTTCAACCCGAAAGAATTGGATTCATATACTTGACCTTTTAGCAAGCTATTACCTGGCTGCACCAATTCATTTCCGGTAATAATGATGGCAATATTCGGTTTTTTATATACGGCTATTTTTGTTAAGCCGAGACTTGCCAATAATGATATTTGAAAACTATTCAATACCGTGTCTTTTGCAATTGCCAGTTCATTTTTTTTGATGGCAGAACCTGGTTCGCGTATATTTAATCCTGTTTGAATAAAATTTTTATTTATTTTTTCTGTATCAATACTAATTTTATTTTCACAAACATTTACCCATTCTTTTTGTACCACCATATCAGCATCATCGGGAATTGGACCTCCTGTAAATACTTTTACTGCATGCCCTTCTTTCAATTTAATTTCTTTGGCTGTTCCGGCAGGCAATTCATCTTGCACTATTAAAGTGTTCTGCATATCTTCAAACCGAATGGCATATCCATCCATAGAAGACTGCCTAAAATTTGGCATTTGGAGGGGACTAAAAATTGAATCTGAAACGGTATAACCCAATGCCTCATTGAGGTTCAGCACTATACTTTGCAACCTTACTGCGTTTTCTAATATTATTTGTTTTGCTTCTTTTACAGATTTCATAATACTCCTTTATCCACCTATAGCAATCATGCTACGGTTATTTAGTTCATGGGTATTGATAGATTCAAAATCTTTGGAGAACTGTCCCCCCAACTCTTTATGCTTTTTAAATATCGCATCGCGAATCAAAGGTTTTATATCTTCACCCTTTCTAAGTGCAGTGAGTAAATCAGTTTCCCCGGCTGAAAAAAGACAGTTTTTTATTTTTCCATCGGCAGTGAGTCTTATTCTATTACAGGTACTACAGAATGGAGCACTCATGGTACTAATGACTGCAAAACTTCCCTTATGCCCTTTAATTTGGTAATTTTTACTGGTATCGTTGGGACTGTTTTCGGCCTCCGAAATTTCATAGGCAGCACCAATGGTTTGAAGCATTTGCTGCCAAGTAACCAGTTTATCGCTGTTCCATTTATTTCCATCAAATGGCATGAATTCAATAAACCGAATATGAATGGGAATCTGTTTAGTCCACTCAATAAAATGAAGTAATTCATCGTCATTCAATCCTTTCACTACCACCATATTTATTTTCACTTTAAAATTGTGGTGGAGTAATAGTTGAATATTATTTTTTACCACCTCAAATTGATCCCTTCTGGTAATGAGTTGAAATTTATGGGCTTGCAAAGTATCGAGGCTGATATTGACTGATGCTATACCCGCAGCTTGAAAATCTGAAATAAAATGATGCACCCGAGTGGCATTGGTAGTAATGGCTAACTCAACTTTTAATTCACCCAAAGCAAGAATAATTTCAGCGGCATCTTTACGAACCAGTGGCTCCCCACCTGTGAGTCGAATTTTAGTAACGCCAAGGGCAATAAAAATTTTAGCGAATGCAATAATCTCTTCTTTTTGCATCATCTGCTGCCGGGGCATAAATGCATAGTCCTCATTAGGCATACAGTAGAAACAGCGCAGGTTACAGTTATCCGTTAACGATATCCGTAAATAATTATGAGCACGGTTGTACGTATCTTTCAGCATCTTACTGCAAGATAAGATCTGTGAATTTATTAATGGCTAATTTTTACAAATCGGCTGGAGTAGCTGATCAAATTATTTAATTTTAAATTCTAGGGGAATATTCATTCTTATACTAAAATTCCTGCCCATATTAAATACACCTGTTCTGCCCGTTGCTAAATTATCCGCTGTATATTTTAAGCGACTAAGGTGATTTTGATATGCTATATCAGCAATATTATTCAGTGCGAGGTGCATAGAAAATAGGGTGCTACCTTTTTGCATGATATTACCACCTATTCCAAAGTTGAATAAAGTAAACCCATTGGTGGCAGTCTCGGTATTGTAGGCCGAGAACACCCTGTTTTGTGAAAACATATTGTCCATCTCTAGTTTAATATAGCAGTTGCGCATGTTTCCACCCGCCTTTTTAAAATCACCCCTCAATTCGGTAATCAGTCGAGCTGGCGGCATAAAGGGCAACCTATTCACGCCTTCAAATGAGGTGTTGAATTTGCCAGCAACCATAGAAAAGGTATTGGCAAAATGAAGCCAGTCCAGCGGATGCGGATGAATATCCATTTTTGTTTCAAACCCATATAGCGTTGCCGTATTTTGTTTGAAATTAAAGGCCAGTATATCTTCTCCATCTACATTTACCAATGAATCTCCGCCAGTGGTATTAGATAATTTACTGTAGAAAATGTAGTTGTTAATATGATTGTAAAAAACATTAAAACTAAAACTCAGATGCTGGGTATTTACTTCTACACCTGCATCAAACTGCAAAGAAGTCTCGGTCTTCAGGTTTTGGTCTCCATATTCATAACGGTTGGTGCCCTCATGGGTGCCATTGCTGGCCAATTCAGAAACAGATGGGGCACGATAACCTCTTGCCATATTTGCTTTGAGTGTTACAGCCTCTGACGCATTGTAACTAAACCCAATACTACCACTGAAATTACCGAAGGTTTTTGCAAATTCAGTAAACTTAGTATCACCAGCGGCATCCACAAAACCTTTGCTGTTGAGTTTTCTATAATCGCCCCTTAATCCACCGCTAAGGGTGAATTTATTATTAAAGGTTTTTCGGGTATATACAAAAATTCCTGCATCCAACTGGTTGTATTCGGGTATCAATACTTCTTCTGCCTTGTTGTGATTTTGCTGCAACATTCCATTTGCTCCCAATGCAGTTTTCCAATCATTTTTTTCAGCAAAATGGTATTGAACATTGTAATTAACGGTGTGGAGGTCAAAATACAATTCAGGAGTAGAGGGCGCAAGTGGATCACCAAACTCCTTGCGTTGATTTCGTTGGTAGCCAATATTCAGATTTAGTCGTCCATTACCCAATGCAATATTATTGTCGCTCGCAATTTTAAAATGGTTAATACCTTGTCCAGGCATTTGTATGATTCGGGAATTCAACTCATTTTTATCTGCAATTTTTTCTAAGGTAGAACCGGGGTTCAATAAAAACTGACCAGTAGTTGCGTCGCGATCTCCTTCAACAAGTCCCAAATTTTGGTTGAAATTACTCACCAATAAGTGACTGTATCCCCAGGATTTATTGATGCCAATATAACCGCCAAAATTTCTTTCATTAAAGCGACTATTCAATACCCTTCCATCGTATTTATTTTGATAATCTTTGGCCGATTTAAAGGATCCGTAGGCATTCCAGTTAAAACCATTTTTCAAATGCCCGGCAATATTGGCATTGTTAGAAAACAAGCCATTGTTGTTGACGAAACCAGTGTTTAGGTTGGCTTTAATAAGTCCCTGTTCAACTGGTATATTGGTAATAATATTTACTACGCCACCCATACCATCGCTTCCATATAAAAGTGAGGCAGGTCCTTTCAACAGTTCCACTCTTTGTACACTGGCTTCATCAATTTCAATTCCATGTTCATCACCCCATTGCTGTCCCTCTTGGCGAACCCCATCGTGAAGCGTAATTACTCTATTGTATCCAAGGCCTCTAATAATGGGCTTGCTGATAGCAGGGCCTGTATTAAGCGCTGCAACGCCGGGAACCAATCTGCTTACTGCATCAATAATATTGCTAGATGAGGTTTTGAGTAAATCAGTTCTCCTGATAATAGAAACAGGTTGGGCAGTCTGCTTGGTTCTCATGGCAGAGGCAACACCAGTAACAGTAACCGCTTCATTTTCTACTACTTCGGTTTTCAGGGTAAAATTGCGAACGGTGTTCTCACCAATCTCAATGGTTTGTAAAAAAGAAGCATAGCCCATAAAACTTATTTCTACCAAGTATTTTCCCATGGGAACCCATGGCGTTTTAAAACTACCATCGGCAGCACTGATAGCACCCGTTTTTGATTCGTGCAAATAGATAGTAGCACCTTGCAGCGGTTTACCTGTAAGGGCGTCTATTACTTTTCCGGAGAGATTACCCTTGTAGGCAACAGGCAGGTCTTTAATAAATTTTATTGGAGCAGCTAAGGCAGAAGAGCCAATTACAAGCAGGATCAATAAACAAAAAGTAAAAAGGGACTTTATCATACAATAATATTTGCTACAGAGTTGCAAATATACAGTAGTATTCTAATTTTTACATCATTGTTGCAAAAAATGATTAATCCACAGGTTATCGAACTTTAATCATGGCCCTCACTTGTTGAATGGTCATATTTTGTAGTCGCGCATAATACACTCCAGTGGGCAGGTTCAAACTATTAAATGCTAAAGTATACGTTCCAGCGGCATATTCTTTATCGGTAAGCACAGCCACCACCCTTCCAGTAGTGTCTATAATCTGAATCATGGTATGAGCACCTTGGGTTTTAAAAGTAATGATGGTATTGGAACTGAATGGATTGGGGTAATTGCTGATAAGTGTTTCGCCCGATAGATTTTGTGCTTTTTTACAGGAAATGGAATTGACCAATGGAAGGTTCTGAAAATTTTTCAGCATTACTTGCTGCAAGTCTTTATCGTCTACGCACAACCAGTTAGCAAGTAAGGAAGCGTAAATACTTCTAAAGTCGTATTGAAAAGGAATATTATCACTTGCCGTAATAGTAGCACCAAAATTAGGCGTATTACCTGTTAGTCCACCCATCACATTCTTTCCAAACACAAATAGTGGAGAAGCTGCACCATGATCGGTTCCGCTACTACCATTACTTTTAATACGTCTTCCAAATTCTGAAAAAGTAACACCTACCACCCTTTCTTCTATTGCTAAAAATCTAAGATCGTCTTGAAATGCTTTAATAGCATCACTTAGCTTTCCCAACAAAACAGCGTGGTTACCTGTGGTGGTATCTCCGTTGTTAACCTGAGCAGCATGTGTATCAAAACCACCAAAGCTAACCATGTATACCCGAGTTTGCAACCCGCCTTTGATTAATCTGGCCACAATTTTTAGCTGATCGGCCAGTGCATTACCGGTGGGGTAAGTAACTTGTACTGGTACTTTACCAGCCGCCTCCTTAATTACAGTTGCGTATTCCTGTGTTTGTTGTGCAACTTGACGCAAAAAGCCCAACTCCTTACCAGCAGGCGTATTGGGAACAGGATCCTGTACCCCATTTATTAAATTATAAAAATTATTAGGGTTGCTGATGCTCATTCCCATGCTAAGAGAAGGCCCCTGTAAAGTGAGTGAGGTAGAAGAACCTATTTGTATAGCCAGTGGATCTCGCATGGTAGAATTGGGATAGCCATTGGGGAAATTTGGATATTCATAATCAAGGTATCTTCCAGCCCAACCACTGTTTACAACCTGGGTGGAATCACTTGCACTCATCCATATATCGGTGGCCCTAAAATGCGAGAAACTGGGCTGGGGATAGCCTACGGATTGCACAATATTCAATTTGCCTTCATTGAACATAGTTTGTAATCCCGTCATTGCCGGATGAAGTGCAGATTTATTTATGCCATTCAACTTAAGTACTTTATTCTCAGGAATAAAGATATTGGGACGCGCATTGGCATAATTGGAAAAATTTTCTAGTGGAATTACCATATTCAATCCATCATTACCACCATTGAGCTGCACAATCACCAATATATGATCGGTTTCTGTAGCAGGTGTTAGGAGTGATTGAGCAAATATTGAATCAGCACCAAATGCTTTGAATGATAAGCCACTTAACAATGCGGGCAGCATAATTCCTGCTGGTAGGGTATCTCGTAAAAATTGCCTTCTTTTCATGGGTAGATTTTTAGGCCAGTTGATATTCTGCCAAATTCATTAAGTATTTAATGAGATCACGAATTTTGTTTCTTACTGTGGTAAGGTTGGCTGTATTACCCGGTGTAGAAACAGATAAATTCCAAGCATCGGTCCAGTAAAAATCATTCGCTTGCCCACTCAATAAAATATCTTTTTTTATCTGTGCTTTTGAGGAAGCAGAGAGATCTATTCTAAAAACCATACCAACCAAATCATTCACCAGCAGATTAGGATCACTGGGATTGGATAATTTTTTTACATACTCCAGTCCATCAATTTGAATTTTTTTTCCACTGAAACTGTATCCGTTTACCACCATCGTATCTGTAAACTGATTCCGCTTGGGAAGGGTATCACTATTGATCCATATTTGATAAAATTGTGGTGCTTGGTAATAAGCTTTCCATCCACTTACGTCTGGCGGATCCCCAATATTTTGTTGCATATTAGATACCCATCCTACCAAATAATTGTAAAATGCATAGTTCACAATATAATCGCTTTCTGGTTGAAATACAATATCGAATTCTCTGCATAAACCAACCACAAAGTCAACGGGACTTTTAATTTGACAAGCTTTTGACATTTGATCAAAAAAATGTTCACTCTTTAGCAAGACTTCTAATACAGGCTTAATCTCATAATTGGCAGCCCTAAAAATATTCGCCAGCGGAGTTATAATATTTGTTTCAACCGATGCATCAATATCATAGTAAACAAACCAGCGGTACAGCCTTCTACAAATATATTTGGCTACTTCCTCTGTGGCAAAAATCATATTCAGCAGATCATCTAATTCCAGTTCACCTGCGGTGATTCCTGTTCTTCCAGCAATTACTGTATTATTATAAAAAGCCGAAAAAGTTTTTGAATTGGCATCGTGCCTAGACGCGTCAAAATAAGAACTGATGGTATTGGCATTGTTTCTCCATCCAGTTAAAACCCTGGACGCTGCTTTTACATCGTCTTCTGTAAAACGGGAGTCGGCACTTTTTCCACAACAGAAAAGCTCTTGTAATTCGCGACCATAATTTTCATCGGGAGCGGTACGAGAATTCAACTGCCCATTCAGGTATACCAGCATAGCTGGATCTAAGGTTACTAATTTAGTTAAGTTCTTAAAATTCCCCAAAGCATTGGCTCTAAGCAACTGGTGGTGTTTATAAATAAACTGCGCATTTCCAATATCGGTAGTTTCCGTAGCAAAGTGATTGTGCCAGAACAGGGTCATTTTTTCCCTGATGCTTCTATCTTGGTTTATTAAAATACCCATCCACCATTTTTTAAAAGAAGCCCTTCGGGAGGAAGCAATACTGCCGTCATTATTGGGATCATTTACCCAAGTACTGCCCAACAAAATATTTGTATCGGGATTAAGCACAGTAGCCGCAGGTGTATAATCCTTAATAGGTGGGGAAGGTAATGGAGCGGTTGGGTTTAATAGTTCATCTATGGTTTGTTGTAAGGTTTTTCCTTTAAAATGGTTTAAATCTTTTGCTGAAAAACCAAAAAGGGTTCTTTTAAGTAAATGCCTTAGCTCATGATCAGTAAAATTTCCAGAAAAAGACGATAGTCCACTTAATGGGGGTAGGGGAAAGGAATGATCCATATATAAAAAGTACTATAATCTTGAGATACTCAAATTTAACATTTTGTTGCATGCAGGCTTCTTATCCATTTAAAATGATGATTTAATAATATTAATAGTTGCTATAAATTATAAAGCTGCTTAAACATGCAGCAGATAGATTCAGTTAAATGTCATATATTTAGGGTAAAGATTAGTCTGAATGACGGAACAAGCACTCCTAGCAGGTTGTTTAAAAAATGATCCCACTTCCCAGCGGGAGCTGTACAATAGGTACAGCCCAAAAATGCTGAGTGTATGTTATCGTTTTAGCAATAATCGTGAAGATGCAGAGGATATTTTACAAGAGGGTTTTATAAAAGTTTTTACCCAAATAAATGGTTTTCAAAACAAAGGTTCGTTTGAGGGTTGGGTAAGAAAAATCATCATACATACCTGTATTAATTTTTTAAAGCGAAATAAAAAATTTAGAGAAAGTATTGATTTAGAACAGGCTACTTATTTGGCTACAAAAGAAGAGACCCTGCCTTCTATTATGCAAGCAAGACAAGTAATAGAGTGTATTCGATTACTGCCTTTGGGATATAAAACAGTATTGAACCTATATGCATTAGAAGGCTATAGTCACAAAGAGATTGCAATTATGTTAGAAATTGAAGAAAGTACCAGCCGAAGCCAATATACCCGCGCCAAGGTAATGCTAGAATCAATTTTGTTGAAGAAAAAAATTATTGAACAACCAAGAGAACAACTCAATTGGGTAGCTGCCTTAAAAAAGTAGCTGAGTATATTATTATATGGATCATAGGCATTACCAAGACGACGAATTTGAGCAATTGCTTCAAGATGAAGTAAGCCATCACCGCATGTATCCAGCTGATCATATTTGGAAAAATATCCGCACTGAATTGCATGGCAATCCTTCTTGGCACGCACTTACCATTATTTCACTATTGATTATTACCAGCCTTACCATTTCTACTTTACTTATTGCTCCTTCTGCCGGTAGATACCAGTTTAAACAAGTTGCTAGCGCAGCAAAAAAAACGGTAAGTCCGCTTGAAGAAACCAGTGTTCATGCACCACATGCAAAAGAAGCCTATTTTAACCAGATAGAGCCCCAACAAATTACCCAAGCTACTATTGCACTTATTGCGCCAGCTAACCCTTCCAATGCAATATCTGAAAGCAGTTCAGCTCAACCTATAGAAAATGCTGCCCTTGCTTTACAAGTTTCAGATCATCCAAAGATTGTATTAGAAAAAGTAAATTCATTCCTACTAAAAGATTCTTCATTACTATTATCCCTTACAGTTCAACAGCCACTAAGTAGCATTCAATTGCCCATTTCCGCTATTACTCCTATAGATACGATACAGTTATCCGCAACAGTGAAAGCGCTTCCGGCTAAAAATGAAATGAGAATTGAAACCCCAAACACCCATATCCCCTATTCAGTAAAGCAACCAGAGAAAACAGCTAAAATAGGATACCAATTTTATATTACTCCTTCTAAAAGCTATCGGGTACTCTCTGATGAAGTGGTAAAAGATTTTATACAACCCATTAGCATCAGCAATATGGCAGCCCAAAATATACCTTTGGGCCTTAGTTATTCAGCAGGTGTAAATGATATTGTTAGGCATAAACCCGCTGTAGGCATTGAATTTGGTGTTGCTGCTTTGTATAGTATTACCAAAAGGCTGAAATTAAAAACAGGGTTACAAATGAATATTCGCCAATACAATATTGAAACCTTTCAAACACTTACCCCAAATATTGCCACGGTTGCCTTGGTGAATAATAGAAGTATTGAAAATATCAACCTATTTTCTTCATACAGCAATAATGGTGGATATAGAGCCACTCAATTGGAGAATAGAACCTATCAAATATCCATACCCATTGGTATGCAATTGGAGTTGATAAAAGGCAAACAGCTTGGACTAAATATTGACGCATCCGTTCAACCCACTTTAGCACTAAATGCGAATACCTATCTATTATCTACTGATTATAAAAATTATACCGATGCAAATGGCTTGATGCGTAAATGGAATATCAATACCAGCATCGGATTTAATCTCTCCTTCAAGTCGCGCTCTGGAATGTGGCAGCTAGGCCCACAAATTAGATACCAACATCTCCCAACTTATTCTAATCGCTACCCTATTAAAGAACAGTTGGTAGATTATGGAATCCGATTGGCATTTACCAAACAACGCTAATTGCACACTTATTTTGGATAGTTTTGTAAGATGTACAAAATTGTTGCACTTCTCTTGATGTATTTTATAGTTGCTTGTAATAGCAACCCTAAACCTGTAAAAACGCAAGCAATACCCAGCATTGATACGGCTGACTTTTACCCCATTGCTGGTTTCATTGCCTCACAAATCAAGTATGTAGATCTCCGCAATTTCACCATCCAAAAAAAAACAGGCACTGCTTTTTTCACCGATAGCTGTGAGATTAGCAAAGACAGTTTCTTGCAAATAGCTGGAACCATACTAACCAAAGTACAAAATTGGAATCGGCTTAAGCACTTGTACAAAGAATCGGTTTTTCAAGATCTGGGTACTGCCAGCTATACCATCAACTATACAGCCCTCTCCCCATCAACACCCATTCAAAATATTGATATTCTGCTGAGTGAGCAAACCAATATCCTTAAACGATTGTTTATTAAAGAGAAAATCAATATGAATGATACTGCTATTATTACCCAATACAACTGGATTGCAGATCGTAGTTTTCAAATTAATCAATCTAAAAGAACCAGCAGTCATTTCAATGCTGAATCAAAACTTCAAATTAAGTGGGATTAATAAACGCAAATGACACAAGAAGCATTTCAGCAAATTTCATATACTATTCCTGTTCAGCCCGGTATTTATAAATACTATGATGCGGAACAAATTCTTTTGTATGTGGGCAAAGCAAAAAATTTGCGCAAAAGAGTGGGCTCCTATTTTAATAAAACCAATACCAGCTACAAAACGCATGAACTGGTAAAACGAATTCACCATATTGAATTTACTATTGTAGATTCTGAACAAGATGCTTTTCTATTAGAGAACGCACTGATAAAAGAATACCAACCCCGTTTTAATATTAACCTGAAAGACGACAAAACCTATCCTTTTATAGTAGTAAAAAAAGAAGCCTTCCCTCGCATTTTTTTAACAAGAAAAAAATGGAATGATGGATCTGAATATTTAGGCCCCTTCACTTCATCGGGTAAAGTACGTGAGCTCATCAGCTTTATTAAACAATATATTCCGCTGCGTACTTGTAAACTCAATTTGAGCGAAGAAAATATTCGTAAAAAAAAGTTTAAAGTCTGCCTCGAATACCACCTCGGAAATTGCAAAGGCCCTTGTGAAGGCTTACAAAGTTTAGCAGAATACAACGAGGGGCTGCAACAAGTAAGAAATATGCTTAAAGGCAATTTGGGAGCGGTAATTCAACATTTTAAAGCAATCATGCACGCAAGTGCACTTGCCATGGAATTTGAAAAGGCAGAAGCAGTGAGAAAAAAAATTGAGCACTTAGAAACCTACCAATCCAGTTCTGTAATTGTAAGCAAACACCTGAACAACCTTGATGTATTTTCCATTGCCAAAGAAGATGACAAAGCTTATGTAAATTATTTGATGGTTCAGAATGGTACCATTGTACAAACACATAGTGTTCCCGTGGAGACTAAATTAGAAGAATCTGAGGAAGAAGTGCTTGAATTTGTAATTGGTACTTTAAGAACTTCATTTAACAGCCTTGCCAACGAAATTGTAGTGCCCTTCCCCATTCATTATCCCGATCAACATATACTAATTACCGTACCCAAAGCGGGTGATAAGCGTAAGCTGCTGGACTTATCTATGAAAAACGTGGATTATTTTAAAGCTGAATTGCGTAGAAAAAAAATATTGCGCTTAGAGGGTAAAACCGATATGGAACAGAAAAAAGTACTCTACGATTTACAACAGTTCTTGCACTTGTTAGAACTACCTGTTCATATTGAATGTTTTGACAATTCTAATTTCCAAGGAGCTTTCCCCGTTTCTGCCATGGTTTGCTTTAAAAATGGAATACCTGCAAAAGACGATTACCGCAAGTTCAATGTAAAAACAGTAGAAGGCATAAATGATTTTGCTACCATGAAAGAAGTGGTATACAGGCGCTATAAGCGACTAAAAGAAGAACAATCGCCATTTCCTCAACTCGTAATTATAGATGGAGGTAAAGGGCAACTAAGTGCTGCTATGGAAGCCATAACTGAACTTGATCTGGTAGGGGCTATTACTTTGGTGGGACTGGCTAAACAAGCTGAAGAAATTTTTTTTGTGGGCGACCAAGAATCGCTCAGATTACCTTGGAATAGCGACTCACTTAATCTAGTAAGGCGTATTCGTGATGAAGTGCATCGTTTTGGCATTAGCTTTCATCGGAATCAAAGATCAAGGGGTCAATTTAATACTGTGTTAGAGTCCATACCAGGCGTTGGCAAACAAACCATTGATGATTTATTAAAGGCTTTTAAATCTGTGAAGCAAATAAAAATGAAGGAACTAAGCGAGCTATCTCCTATTATAGGCTTACACAAAGCTAAGCTGGTATTTCAGTACTTACACAAGAAGGAATTAGGAGAGAATTGAGTATAATAAACAAAAAGGGGCCAGGATAGAAATCCAGCCCCGTTTTTAAAATCCAATATCCTATGAAAAACCGAGGCTAAGATAGGGAATAAATAATTATAAAAAACTTTTTTTTACTCTTTCACAAAAATTTTTTTTTGCTTTATACAATAAAAAAGGGGCTACGCCCCTTTTTTATTGTATAAATACCAACTGTTTGGTACTATATAATTTTAGTGTTGCCATAAATCCTGCTCATAACTAAATATCTTTTGTTTAATATTTTCCCCCTCTAATAATCGATACAGCGGATCTTTTATCATTGCACTCAAGCTTTTATCGCCAGGATTGCCCAAGGAAGATTTTATGATATTGCTTGAAAAGAATCGGCTTTCAAACAATTCTTCCCAAGTCATTCTAGAAGAAAAATTCTTTGGATTGTACACTTCAAACTTAGTTAAAGAAGCGCGCAAATCTGGATAATAAATCCAAAACAATACCCTAGCAAAAGATTTACCTGCTGCAACCTGCTTGGCTATGGGCGCAATGCCAATAATTCGTGTAAATAACCTGCTGGCTTCCTTATCAAATACTACCTGCTCCTTAATACGGAATGTATAAACAGAGTCGGGACTGAATTTGGCTTTCTTAGTTACAACTCTATCAATAACCCCAGTAACAGGGTCGGCCACTTCTTGGGTATCAAGTGATCCTCCCGTTAAGGCCATCACTTGGTTGGTGGTGAGTGGTATGGTAAACCGATCATTGTCCGCCGAAAAAGCCACTACACTGTCGTTTTTAATAGCACTTAATAAAATTGAAAAGAAACGTTGGTCTCCATTATTATCCTTTCCAGGATACATAAAACTCTGGTTGATTTTTTCTCTGCCATCTATTTCCCGCCAAATAAACTGACTAAAAAGCGCGTCATCTTCCCTCAAATCTTCGTAAGCCAAGGGTTTGCGATCTCTCACCTGGCTTCTATCTACTGCATAATTATTTCGAAGGGATATTTCAGGCTTGGCATCAAATCCGCCTTGGATAGTGGTATCATAAGTAACAGTAGATACCCCCCCACTGGTTGAACTATTACTAGGAGCTGGTGCAGGCGTATTATTTCCTGGGCGATATCGAGACGATCCAGAAACAGAAGGAGTTTTCTTAGTACTCGTATCTGATGCTAAGTTATTATTGGCAGAAGACAACTTTGAAGTATTGGCTTTCTGCACCGAAGAATTGGTTGTAGCTGGCTTTGCTACCGGTGCCACAGTAGTTGTGGGCGCAGTACTTGGTGCAGCACCCGCCTTTCTATACTTTGATTGAGCACCAAGTTCCAAAGAAAAAACAAGTGCCAAACCACCAAACAATCCGCTGAATAATAACTTCTTCATACACTCAATTATTGAAGGGTAAACGAAATATTCTGATCCAATAAACGGGTTCCACCAGGACCCGATACTTTAATTTCATCAATTACAACAGTAGAACCAGCCTGACATTTGCGTATTAAAGCTTGTGCTTCCCCATTAAAATATGCACCAAAAACTTCTGCAACGCCAAGCCCACTCTCCTCAAATCCTTTTCCAGTACAAATAAGGGTATAAGAAACCACATCGTATTTTACACCCTCAAAAATAAAATCTTTCAGTTCCGCAGCTACCCCTTTCTGTACCCTGAATACATTGGCACCAATAGGACCACCCGCTTTACCACCCACGGTAGCTAAAGGATTGGGAACTCTTTTCACTGGAATAATTATTTTCTGACTATTTTTTCCGTCAGAAGCATTTACTGTTGCTGAACCCAAAGCTCCGCAAGTAACCATATATTGGCCAGCCCCTGTTTTCCTAAAACTAATGCCATTGCCATCAATGCTAACATTTACTTTTTCATCACCCCCACCGCCTGTTACACTCAATGGGTTTTCTAAACCTTGGTAAAATACCCGGGTTTTGTCAGTAGATACTACCAAACCAGAAGGAACACCTACGGTATATTTAATGGGCTTTGTAACAGTTGCAGTGGTACCATCAGGTTTAACAAAAGTAATGGTTACGTTTTTTTGTCCACTACTTGATGGTTTAAACTTGTATTCAAATGACCCATCTTCCGTTGGGCTTGCAGAAGCTCCATCAACCGTAACAGTGGGCTTGGATGCACTGTTAAATGCTCCAACACCCGCATTTATAATAATTTCTTCTCCTGGCATTACATAACTGGCGTTTGCATTGGCAATAGCCTGAAACTCATCGTACACCAATTCAACCGCACCAATTTGCTTGTGACAAAACTCTACTGATTGCGCTTCACTATTTTTAATATCATTTTGAAACTTGCTCAATATGGTGATGCCGGCAATAGTAGGTGTCATGTGAAAAAAGCCATAAGCCCATTCCATTTTGGCATTGTCGTCTTTCAGTACTGGCAAATCAAGCGGCAGGGTTGATCCTATTTCTTTTACTAATTCTGGATCAATCTTAAGCAGTTGTTCTTTAAATTCACTTAGCTTATTGTACAACTCTTTCCCCTTCGCTTTTCCAGTGGGTGGTGCAGAAAGAAACATTCTTGTTGCTGCGTCTAAGTCGTCTTCTTTAAAGATTTCTTTTCCCGCTTCTATTTTTAATCCTGACTCTTTTTTTAATTCAACTTTTAAGCTCTCGAGATAGGCATATACATCATCGGCTAACTTCTTGGCCTGTTGGGCTTTGGGCAACCAGATTTGCGCTTTTTCCCGAGTGGTAGGATCATCTACTTTGCGCTCAAAAGACTTAAAAATTTCTATATTTTTCTTCTCCGCAATTCCGGTGGCAGTCATCAAACTCCTATCCACCGTTTTAAAAGCGTTTAATATTTCGGAAGAAACATTCAGTGCAAGCAGTGCTGTTAACACGAGATACATCATGTTAATCATTTTCTGCCGCGGTTCCTTGGGTAGTGACATACTATCTTTGGTTTTTCAAATACTTGTTAGAAATAAGTTTTAGTTGTGCGGGGATATTATCTTCCCTGCATGGCTGTTAGCATACTACCATACACTTGGTTCAATTTACCAAGATTAACGGCTAAGGCAGCAATTTGCTCTTTGGCTTTAATGGCATCATCTGCACTGCTGGTCATTGCCGCAGAAGCTTGTGACAGTTTACCATAAAACTGGTTCAATGCTTTTAGGTGGTTATTGCTTTCCTGTAATTCTAATTCGTAAATGGTATTTAAAGAAGTTAGATTTTTAGTTAATCCCTGCACTTGCACATGAAACTGCTTATTAGCGTCTGCAGCCGATCCAAACGAAGTAAAGGATTGCGCAGCACTGGTTAAGGCTGTTGCTACTGAACCCATTGCAGTGGTTGCTTCCTTTGACTTTGCAGAGAAATCACTGGTAGATTTTACCACATCCCCAATTTCTCCCATTTTTTCAACAGTACCACCCAATTTTTTAAACCCATCACTCAATTTGCTGAGGTTGGTAGGCGTGATATCCGCTTCTTGCATCATTTTATCGAGGCTTTTTAATGCTGGATTGCCAGCATCTACCGCAGCAGGTGCCGCATGTGAGTCCATATCTGGCGGAGGTAGAATGGCATAAATAATAAAAATAAGTGCCTCTGTAGTTAGTCCAATCTTTAAGGCCCAATCAGCCCAAGATAAGTGCAGGATTTTAGCCATTGCACCGAAAATTACTACTGCTGCACCGAGACATACAAAAACGTTTACTGCACGATTTACTGCGGGAGAAACACCTGAAGCCATAATTGTTGATTTTTTAAAGGTTGATTTTATTTTTTCATTTTAGGAGCCAAATCAATTACACAACGGAAGCCAATATAAGATTTTGCTGTGTCTTGGTATTCATAGTTGCGTGTGGTTACTTGTATCATATAAGCAATGTCTTTCCAGCTCCCACCCCTGATCACTTTTCTCTTTTCACGCGGACGGTCTGAATCTTTTGCATCGTATCTAACATCGGGGCTCATATCGGCCAAAAAATTATACGCTCCTTCATAAAAATAAGACCCCGTCCACTCTGCTACATTACCACTCATATTATACAAGCCATAATCATTGGGCCAATACGCATCTGCTCTCACGGTGTAAAATCCACCATCTTCTGCATAATTACCCCTGCCTGGCTTGAAATTGGCCAATAAACATCCTTTCTTATTTCGGGTATAATAACTACCCCAAGGGTACATAGAATTGGTGCGCCCACCCCTCGCAGCATATTCCCATTCTGCTTCACTTGGTAGTCTATAATCACCATCTATAGCCATTTTCTTTTTGGTTAAATAACTATTCTGAATATGGGTTCTCCAATGGCAAAAAGCCATTGCCTGCTTCCAACTTACCCCTACTACTGGGTAATTACCAAATGATGGATGTGAAAAATACCTTTTAGTCATTGGCTCATTGTAGGAATAGGAGAAATCTCTCATCCATACCAATGTATCGGGATATACGCGCTGGTCTCTTTTTACAATAAATGATTTTCTAGATTGACCTACATTTTCTCGTTTAGCCGCTTCAGCAAGGTCAAAATATTCCACCCGATACATAATTTTTTCTGGGTCAATCTCCGCCTTACCATAAAGCCGATTATCAGGTGCTAAATTCAATTCATTCAACTTTTCAATGGTATTTTTATCCCACTTTATAGTAGCTACTTTTTTCCAATCAACGGCCATGGTATCATCGTCTTTGTTAATGCCTTGACCAAATAATACTTTAAAGGCCAATGAGTCTCTCACCCAATTCACAAACTGGCGATACTCATTATTGGTAATTTCTGTTGCATCCATCCAAAAGCCAGGCATAGAAACCTGTCTATTTCTACTAGTATAATTGTAACTGATATCCTCATCGCTAGGCCCCATATGAAAAGTACCCGGTTGAATATATACCATATTCTGTGGCATATTCATATTTTGCTTGGCAGCAGGAGCTACTCCATGAAGCTGACCATCATCGGGCAATCCCTTAGATTTCTTGCCTTTTCCCTTAAAACAGGAGACCATAGTAGTGGCAAAAACCGCTGTTACTATTAAAGAAAGATAAATTTTCATGACCAATATTGATTTTGACAGGAGCAAATATAAGTTCAAAATGCTTTTAACGCATTTTAGCACCGTTTTAATTCCTATTTGTAAACACTAAGTAAAGTTAACGTCAAATACTATTAAATTATTACTTTTATCAATATATAATCATTTTGGAATCTGTAAAGGCAAATTACACACAAAAATTGTTATACTATTGCTAAAATCAATTAAAAAATTGTAAAATTTTGCAGCAAGTTGGTGCGTCAATATTGTATAACGGTATTGGTTGGCCTTCTGGCATTGTCCCAATCTGTTCCCAAAAAATTAACGAAACAGCTTTCCAGCAATAGTGGGTTTACTATTAAACCTTTTATTGGGCGGGCTTCATGCTGCATAAAAATTGATCCAAAGCGGCAACCATACTCGGTTTCTGTGGAGAAGGAACTTTAATTTCGAGTGTAAAACCTGCATCTTCTACTGCCTTTGAAGTATTGCCTCCAAAAGCACTCATTACAGTTCCGTTTTGTTCAAAATCTGGAAAATTGTCTAATAAGCTCCGCACGCCACTGGGTGTAAAAAAACATATCACGTCGTACACATGCTTCTCAAATACAGGTTTAATATCGTTGCTAATAGTGCGATACATATACCCAAGCTTAAACTCGCACTTATTGTTTTTAAGCCAACTTACAATTTCATTGTCTTGTTGATTCTCACTACAAACATATAAAAATCGTTCGGCTTCTTTGTGTCGATTTACAACGTCAAAAAGGCTTTTATTAGTACCATCTGCGCCATAAAAAACTTTGCGCTTGCGGTATAATATAAATTTTTGTAAATAAAGCGCAACTGCTTCTGTAATGCAGAAATAACGAGTGTCTTGGGCAATACTGATTTTCATTTCTTCACTCATTCTAAAGAAATGGTCAATGGCATTTCTACTGGTAAAAACGATTGCCGTGTAATATAAAATATCAATTTTTTGCTTGCGAAATTCTCGTGCAGGAATGCCCTGTAGTATAATAAAAGGATGGAAAACCAATTCTACATTATGCTTTCGCTCCAAATCAAAATAAGGCGATTTTTCGCTCTCCGGTTTGGGCTGGGAAATAAGAATTTTTCTGGCTATTTTTGATTCTGCTATTTGCTTCGTACCGATTTTGCTCATGCTGCTTCCTGTGTTTTGCAAAAATAAAATTTCAGCCAATATTTTCTACCATTAGCTTATAAATTAAAGCCATAGGTAAAATTTCTACTGCGCAAAGGTAAAGGAAAAAATGAAAAGCATTCACTTGAAGATCTTGTTTCAATAAACTGAAACACATGAGGTAGCGGTAAAAGAACAATATTAACACCAATACCACCGCTATTGTTATTGCAATTAAGGCAAGTGGCTCTTTTGAGAAAGCCAACAAAATACTCAATGGCAATAATAGTACCCCCAGAATACGATTGACCATAAAAACCAAAAATAAGTACCCACTGGCTGCATTGCTAGAGTTAAATACCCAACCTAAAAATTGCATAAAGAGGTATTTTCCTACATAAACAATTACCAATAAGGCATATATATAAATACTTAGCAGTAAGAAAGAAAGCGATGACCATTGCTTATATTCAATTAATAATGCAATAAAAAGCCCAGCCGATCCAATAAAAAGCGTATTAATGAGTAAGCTGGCAAACCACTCTTGCACCAATTGATCACGGGTTTGCTTCTGCCGTAAACTCGTTTGAAAAAAAAGTAAAAATAGGTTTTTAAAATACTTGGGGAAAAGTACTTTAATAATGGCCAATAAAAAAACCAGTGCTAACAATGCATAAAATAGGCCCTCTTTTGAATTGAATTTCCTATAATCAATATACATCTTAATAGGCGGGGCACTCAAAGGAAGATAGGGATGCATGGTGATGTGAGCATAGCTAGATATGTCTCTACTAGTCCCTACCATTATTGCCTGAGCCGTATCTGGCTTGTTGGATGAATTAGAATCCGTTTGTGCTTGCCCTTGCAGCAAAAAGCCCATACATAATAGAATTAAAAGAAGGCGACTATAACTCAGCATTCTTACAAAATTATTGATTGCATAGGATTATTCGTGTATCATGTGCAAGAATCTTATTTTTATTTATTATTGCTATTATGTCTGGTATCTATATTCATATTCCATTTTGTAAAAAAGCTTGCCATTATTGCAATTTCCATTTCTCTACCCACCATGGGCAGATTCATGAAATGATTGAATGTATTGTAGCGGAACTAAAACTTCAAAAAACATATTTGCCATCACCGCTGGCCAGTATTTATTTGGGTGGAGGAACCCCTTCCTTGCTCCCCACTTTATATTTAAATCAGATATTAGATGCCATTGCAGCAGAATTTACCATCCTTCCCAATGCAGAAATTACCCTAGAAGCCAATCCCGATGATATTTATCCAAGCCAAATAAAAAGCTGGAAGGCATCAGGTATTAATCGCCTCAGCATTGGCATACAATCTTTTCAAGACGCCGATTTAACATGGATGAATCGCGCCCACAATGCAGAACAGGCTTTATCGGTTATACCCATAGCACAAGAAAGTGGCATAACCGATATTTCAATAGATTTAATGTATGGTGGCCCCACTTTAACAAATGGCAATTGGCTACTGAACCTCCAAACTGCTTTTAACTTTGGGGTACCGCATCTCTCTTGTTATGCGCTTACTGTGGAACCCAAAACGGCATTGGCGCATCAAATTAATAAAGGGAAAATACCTGATATTGATTTAAATAAACAAGCTGAACACTTTAATATATTGGTGGCCCAAACCGCTGCCGCAGGATTTGAACAATATGAAATTTCTAATTTTGCGCAACCAGAAAAGCGCAGTAAGCACAATTCAAGCTATTGGAAAGGCAAGCATTATTTAGGCATTGGCCCATCTGCCCACTCTTACAATGGCGTAAGTAGGCAATGGAATATTTCTAATAATAACATTTACTGTAAGCAAATTAAAAATGGAACACTACCATTTGAAATAGAATGGCTTACTGTTGCGCAAAAAATAAATGAATATATAATGACGGCGCTTAGAACCCTAGAAGGTATTCACTTGGAAACTTTGAATAGTATAGCTGGTGGAGAAATAGCTACCGCTGTTGTAGCCGAATCATTCAAATATATAAAACAGGGTATGCTGGTTAAATCTGATCAATTTCTATACCTAAGCAATAGTGGAAAATTTTATGCAGACGGAATAGCCGCCCATCTGTTTAGAACTTAATGTACTTGGTCTATGGTGGAATCTAGTGTTGTAATTAGCGACATGAGCAATGGGTAAAAATCGTGCTTTAGGGGGTGTTTGGCTTCTAATTTTTCCGTGAGTTTTTTTAAATTCATTACCAAACTAGTTTTGGTAATACTTTCTTTCTGAATGAGGCTGGGTGGATGAATTTCAAATTCGTCCTTTAGAAGATCTAGCACAGACACTTCTAATACTTTAGATAATTTTTTTACGTGTTTAACCGTAAGTTGGGTATACGCATTTTCTATTTTACTATACGCATTTTGCGACATACCCAATTTTTTAGCCACATACTCTTGGGTATAATTGTGTTGCTCCCGTAATTGTCTAATTATATTTGAAGGCACGATAAGTGAAGTTTAAAAGAAATAATAAATTCATGGTGAAAGTAAACAAAATAATTGCTAAACCAGGTATTTTTCTATCTCTTTAAACCCTGCTTCGGCTTGCATTTGCTTCCATAAAATATTGTACAATACAGTTGCAATAGGCATTTCAGATTGTATCATTGCATTTGCCTTATAAATACATTTACTTGCATTATACCCTTCTGCAACCATATTTAATTCTAAGGTAGCCGCCTTTACCGAATAGCCCTTGCCCAACATATTACCAAAAGTTCGGTTGCGACTGTACAAGGAATAACAAGTTACCAAAAGATCTCCTAAATACACAGAAGCCGCATAATTATTAGGTAATTCTCCACTGGCCTTGGTGGTAGAAATAAGCCTTAAAAATTCCGTCATTTCATTGGCACTTGCTGCAATATAAACGCTAAGAAAATTATCCCCATAATCTAATCCATGTGCAATACCTGCCCCCAATGCATAAATATTTTTCATTACCGCGGCATACTGAACCCCTACTATATCTGTGTTAATTACCGTATTAATATATTCCGTTTTAAAGAAAGCAGCTATTGTGGCAACTTCGGCTGCATTTATGCCAGAAAAAGTTAGATAAGAGAGTTTCTCAGCCGCTACTTCTTCTGCGTGGCAAGGCCCGAGTAAGGTGAAATAATTGGCAGAAGAAAAATTAAATACCGCAGCTAAATACTCATCTAACAGTTGGTTGGTTTGAGGCAATATACCCTTCACTGCAGAAATAATTTTTTTGGAAGCTAATAAAGTAGCTGGTACTTGCGCCAAAGTTTCCGCAACAAATGCCGATGGTACCGCAATTACCAATACATCAGACTGCTCCACTACTTCCAACAAATTGGCACTTAAATTTAATTGCGCTGGATTAAAATAAGCAGCACTTAAATAATGTGGATTGTGTTTTCGTTTGCGCAAGTAAGCAATACTTGCTTCATTACGCACCCACCAGTTGATTCGATTGCCATTGTCAGTAACTATTTTAGCAATAGCAGTTGCCCAACTTCCACTTCCTATAATTCCAAACTGCATACACCTATTTTAGGCAGCAAACATACGGAAAAGACGGTACACAATCAGAGGTCGGAGCGTCGGAACGTCTGAGCGTCAGAGCATCGGAAGGTCGGATAAATGATTTTAATCTTTTTTCTTTTCTTCAAATAGTTTTTCCTTCTCTACCACTTTCACCAGATTACCCTGTTTTAAAGTTTTACTTACAACAGAATAAGGGCCAGATATTATTTTATCGCCTACTTTCAACCCTTCAATAATTTCAATATTATTCAAATCTTGGATAGCGGTTTTCACTTTTACTTTTTTAACCGTATTGTCTTTTTGCAATACAAAAACAACTTCTTCAATACCATCATCGGCACTTACTGATTTTGGTGCTTCCTTGGCAGCAGTAGCAGTGGATTTATCCTTATTACTTGCTCCTTCTTTGTTGGTTTCCTGATCTTCTTTACTATCGCGAGTTGTTACGGCATTTAAGGGAACAGATGGTATATTAATTCTACTTTTAGTTTGAATGTCTGCGCTTGCAGTCATGCCAGGTCTAAAAGGAAAACTTCTGCCTGCTACAATTAAATCTTGGTAACTATTGGTTAACAAACGAATATGCACTTTATAATTGGTTACTTCAACATTGGTATTTCCACCCAATGCAGAGCCCGTATTGGGATTGGCTATTTTGTATACCAGTCCTTTAAACTTCCGATTGGTATAAGCATCTACTTCCACCACCGCGGTATCACCCAACTTTACTTTGGGAATATCATTTTCACCCACGTCTACCCTAACTTCAATGCTGCGCATATCGGCCACCCGCATCATTTCTGTACCCACATTAAAGCTATTACCTGCAACCCTTTCACCTTTCTTGATGGCCAATAAACTAATCACTCCATTCATAGGCGATACAATTACGGTTCTACCAATGTCTTTATTAGCTCGGTTGAGTTGTGCTTGCACACTGGTTACCCCTGCTTTGGCACTTTTAATACCTTCCATAGCAGCCGAATAATTGGCTTTTGCTGCCCTGTAAGCTTGTTCCGCTTGTTCAAATTCGAGGCGACTGATTACTTTATCGTCTAATAATTTTTTTTGTCGATTATACTGTGTTTCAGCTTGATCTAGTGTAGCTTTTACGGCAAAAGATTGTGCCGTTGAATTAGAAACCTGAGCCTCTTGCTGTTGAACGCCCGCTGCAACTTGATCTCGCTGCGAACCCAATATATCGGCGTAAATTCTGGCCAGAACCTGTCCCTTATAAACACTATCGCCCTCATTCACAGTTAGCTCAACAATTTCTCCGCTCACATCGGGACTAATTTTAACTTCTACTTCGGGGTACACTTTGCCACTAGCATTTACCGATTCAGTGATGGTTCTTAACTGAACGGCTTCGGCTGTTACACTGATTCCTTCTTCTTTACCAATAACCCCTGATTTTTTTAGTCCAATCATTACTGCTACAATTAGCACCAATATTACAATCACCCAAATTAATTTCTTGCTCATAACTATTTTTTATTTTTGAACCGTTAAACGGGTACTATAATTTAATGCCTTGCCCTTTATAAAACTCTAACAATTTAATTCTAAAGATATAATCGAATTGATTGTTTAACCTGTCTAGTTTTGAACGCAATAAGTTATTCTGGTTGGTAATTACATCCAGGGTATTAGACAAACCCGCTTCAAACCTTTTTCTGGCAAAATCATAGGCTTTTTGTGCTGCTTCCACACTTTTATCACTTGCATTAAAGCGCTTCATAGCAGCAATAGCATTGGTGTGAGAGGTATAAATATTTTGCTGGAGTAATAAATCGGTTTGATTGCTGGTGATTTGTGCAGCCCGAAGGTTTAATTTTGAACGCTCATATCCCAACCTAGCGTTGCCGCCATTAAAGATAGGCACTTGAAGATTTACCCCAAAATTCTGGCGAAAATTCTGCTCCAGTTGACTACCCCATCCATTCCACATACCAAAAAAATTTCGTTTGCTCTGTACAATTTGCACATCGGGCTGTAATACGGTGTAGTTGGTACCAGCTACGTTTACAAACCCACTGGTGGGTCTAGTTCCAATAATATTTACGCCAGTAACTTCACGAGCTGAATTGGCAAAATTAGATCCCAATCCACCAAAGGCAGAAATAGTAGGATAATAAGCAGTACGGGCTCGCTTAATAGATTCATCTGCCGATTTTACCCTTAACTGGTTGAGTTTTTGTGCAGGTTGATTGCTTAAAGCCAATTGATACAAAGCAGCCGGTTCTAAATCGGCAAGTGCAGCCAAAGAAATATTTTCAACAGCAGGTATGGATGGTTCAAAAGGAGTAGCCATATCTAAATTAATGGCGGCTTTAAGTTGAATAAGCGATTGTGAAAAATTAGCTTCAGCGTTCACCAAAATGGTACTATCTCTTGCTAACTGGGCTTCAATTTCAGCAGCATTTAATTCAGGCAGTGCGCCTGCATCTACTCGTTTTCTTGTGAAAATTTGTTGAGCTAAGGTTTGAGAGATTTGTACTTTTGCAATGCCAATTTGTTGTTTAGCGGCTACTACTTGTAAGAAAAAAGAAGCAATATTTAAAGAAATATCATTGGCAATTCTTTCCACATCAATTAACGCAGCTTGAGCATTAAATCCAGCTATTTTTTTATCAGACTGTAATGCACCCCAATTAAAAATGGGCACATTTACATTTAAGTTGAGTCCTTGAAACAATAGTTGAGTAGTAGTAAATTGGTTAGTGGTAGGATCAATAGAGCGACCAAATTGAGTACCCAAATTGGTATTAAAATTAGCAGATGGGTAGAGTGCTAGCGTAGAACGTTCTGTTTCTAGTTTGGCCAATCTGGCTTGAATATCTGCTTGCTTAAGCGATATATTATTTTTGGCAGCGTATTCAATACAACGCTGTATATCCCAGAGATTATTTTCTTGTGCGCTAACCACTGTACATCCCAAAAAGCAGCACAATATCAGGGTAAAAGTATTTGTCATGGTACAAAAATAAGTGATTGGGATACTGCTTTAAAAAAAATAGACAGACGGAAAGGAAAGCTATGCTTTTGTGTTAAAATTAGTATGAAAGGCGAAGGCGGCCTTTATGAAGTCTTATTTCTTGGGTTTATGGCAAAATAAACTGCCACAAATGCCCCCAATACCAATACGCCAACCAAGGCCGTTTCTGGTGTTTGAATGGCAATGCTGATGCCTACAAATAAATAGGCCAGCATAAATAAGATGGGTAAGATGGGATACCATTTCATTTTATAAATTCCTGTATCATTTAAATGCTTCGTTCTCTTACGAAGTATAAAGATGGTGGCACTGGAAGCCACCATTCCAAAGCAATCTAAGAAAATGGTGAAATTTAGAATTTTTTCAAAGGTTTGTGCAAAAAATAATATTACCATACACAAAGCAGCAAATACGGTAAGTGAAACAACCAACACATTATTTTTTTCGCTTTGCTTTGAGAAGATTTTGGGAAGGCTGCCCTCTTCGCTCATGGCATACATTACTCGTGGATTACTCATCAAAATAGCATTTACATAAGCCAATACACCCAGAAATAAGAGAAAGGAAAAAACGGCAGCACCGCTATCACCAAACACTTTTTGAATGAGGGTATAGGCAATTTCTCTTTCCCCCTTCATCTGTTCAAAGCCTATGATTTGGTAATAACTAAAATTTACCAATAAATAAAGGGTAATAATGATGGCAATTCCATAAAAAATACCTTTGGGTATATTTTTAGCAGGCTGCTTCACCTCATTGCCAAAATTGATGGTTTGTTGGTAACCGCCGTAGGTAAAAGACACCGCAATAAGGCTGATGCCCAAACTTTGCAGCCATCCCATTTCAGGAACCGAAACATTGGCCATAATTGGAGCAGGATGGGTTGAATATGGAAAAAAAAGAGCAGCAATGAGTACTAATATCATACCTATTTTAATCAACATTAAAATATTCTGAGCCCGAGAACTCATTCTTAATCCTTGTAAATTGATGCCATAAAAAACTACAATAGCTATACAACTAATCAGTGCTTTATCCATATCTCCCCATTGAAATTGCGGGAAAAGTTTGGCAATATACCCTGCCCCAATTAAGGCCACTCCACTTAGGCTGGCTGCGTTGCTGATTAGTATGATACAGTTGATGGCAAAAGCAATACTGGGGTGGTAGGCATACGAAAATATTTTATAGTAGCCACCTGTAACGGGATAACGACTTCCTATTTCTGCATAGGTGAGCGCTCCACAAAGTGCCACAAATCCTCCTAAAATCCAAGCGGTGAAATACACAGTGGGATCTATGGCTGTTTTTGCACTGGTGGCTGCAGACCTAAATATGCCCATTCCAATAACCAGCCCTACCACTATCATGGTGAAACTGAAAATATTTAGTTTTTGATTGCCCTTCATTTGGTGAATGTAAGAAAAAGACTTCAGAGCGTCATTCGTCAGAACGTCGGAACGTCATTCGTCGGAGCCTAGATAAAAAATATTCCAATGAAAACCCTTCAACCCCTACATTTGCGATGTATTTGGTTTGCTTGCCTCAGGCAAGTGATTAAAAGGGAAGTTCGGTGTGAGTCCGACGCTATCCCCGTAGCTGTAATCCCGCCGCATTTTGGCGAACTTTTAAACCACTGCAACCACTGTTCTATACAAAGAATGGGAAGGGAAGTTTAAAAGGTGGGAGAGCCAGAAGACCTGCCAACTGCAATGAATCATTCACGGCTTTCGGGTGAAAAGCATGGAACGTAAAGCACTGGTAAATCAGTAATTTATTTTTCGCCGTTTTTTTATTTTCCTGGAAGCTCATTGTTGTACTTAAAAAAAACAAAACAATGGGCAAAAAATTAACGCTCTTAACCATGGTGCTGGCAGCAAAAAGTCTGTGCGCCCAACAAGACAGTCTCCGTACCCATGTACTAGACGAAGTAGTAGTAACTGCCAATAAGCAGGAACAAAAACAAAACACTACGGGCAAAGTAATTACCGTAATTAACAAGCAAACACTGGAACAAAGTGCGGGCAGAACGGTGGCCCAAGTACTGAATGAAACCGTTGGCATTACCATTAATGGTGCATTCAACAACGCTGGAACCAACCAAACCGTATTTATGCGTGGCGCCAACAGCGGTAGAACGCTTATATTGATGGATGGCATACCTATAAACGACCCTTCGCAAATTAACAATGAATTTGATTTAAATCTTTTCTCTATTAATGATGTTGAACGCATTGAAGTATGCAGGGGTGCACAAAGTACGCTGTATGGAAGTGATGCGGTTGCAGGTGTAATAAATATCATTACTATTAAAAATAATATTTCAAAACCCATCAACCTAAAAGCTACATTCTCAGGAGGTAATTTAAATACATTTAGAAGCAATGCACAAGTATATGGCAAGTTGAATAAACTTACCTATACGGCCCGGCATGCCCGTTTAAATACCGATGGCTTTAGCGCAGCGAACGATAGTGCAGGCAATAAGGGTTTTGACAGAGATGGTTACCATGGAAATACTACAAGCGGAAGTTTTCAATATGCACTTACCAGTCGTTTTTTAATAAAGGGATTTGTATTATCGAGCAAATACAGCAGTGGAATAGATGCGGGTGTATTTAATGATGATAAACAATATCAACTTAAGAGCAATATGCTGAATACAGGGGGTGGATTTCAATATAAAACAGCTAAAATAACCGTTACGGGTAATTATCAATTTAACGAGACTCGTCGCAATTTTGAACGCGATAGTGCTGACAAAACCGCATTCAATTACTTTGTTAGAAACAACTATTTTGGCAAAACCCAATTCATAGAATTGTATGCCAATATACCAATTACCAAAAATTTATCGTTATTACAAGGAACAGAATATCGCTTAGCCAGTATGAATAATCAGTACACTTCTATGAGCAGCTTTGGCCCTTTCAATAGTGGATTTAAAGATACGGGAGTTACACAATCTTCTTTGTATACTTCGTTGCAATATACCCATCAAAAGGGGTTTGCAACAGATTTGGGTATTCGGCTGAATCAGCATTCAATGTACGGCAATAACCATACGTTTACATTTAACCCTTCTTATCAAGTAAATGAAAATGTACGGGTATTTGGAAGCATGGCTACTGCATTTAAAGCACCATCTTTGTACCAGCTTTTTGATGGATTTAGTGGCAGAAAAGATTTGCAGCCAGAGCGAAGTACAACGGTTGAAGTGGGATTAACGAATGCCTCAAAATTATTTTCCAGTCGCCTCGTAGTTTTCTACAGAACTACTCGTAATGGAATTGACTTTGATTATATTAAAAGCAAGTATTTCAACCTGATAAAACAAACGGCTTTTGGGGTAGAATATGAAACCAGTGCAAACCTTACGAATGAGTTGAGTGTAAGGGCTAATTTTACTTTTTTAAGTCTAGCAGATTCCACGCAGAGTCGCTTAAATTTTAAAGATACCGCGTACAATTATGGGTTAAGGCGGCCAGGCATCAATGCTAATATAGTTTTGAATTACACGCATCATAAATTTACCATGAGTGTAAGTGGCAAGTATATAAGTAGCCGATCCGATGTTGGGGGATATAAAAAACAGGATGTAAATTTACCCGAATATTTTTTAATGAGCGCATATGCAGCCTACCGTTTTAGTGATCATTTTAAATGGTTTGTAGATGCACAAAATATTACGAACCAACCCTTTTTTGATCTTAGGGGCTTTAACAGCATCCCCTTGCTGGTTCATACCGGAATAAATATCAACCTATAATATACATGGCATCATTACAAACGCAGTTACAGCAAAAAATAAATACAAAAACCAAGCCACTAGGCTCACTAGGAATGTTAGAAACCATTGCCTTACAGGTGGGTCTCATTCAAGAAAGTTTAAGCCCATCTATTGAATCACCTACCATTGTGGTATTTGCGGGCGACCATGGAATTGCTGAAAGTGGTTTGGTGAATCCCTATCCACAAGCAGTAACTGCACAGATGGTGTTGAATTTTTTAGCAGGAGGTGCTGCTATAAACGTATTTACCAAACAAAATAATATTCAACTTTTTGTGGTAGATGCCGGTGTAAAAGCAGATTTCTCAGGGGTGAGCAATTCCTCCGCATTTATTCATGCCAAGCAGGCTATGGGAACTGAAAATTATTTTGTAACAGCAGCAATGACGCAATCACAAGCGTTGGCAGCAATAGCAGCGGGTAAAGAAATAGTGGCAACAATAGCAGCAAAAGGAACCAATTGTATTGGTTTTGGGGAAATGGGTATTGGCAATACTTCTTCGGCTGCCTTAATTATGAGTGCCATTACAGGTTTATCCATTGAAGAATGTACGGGTAGGGGTACGGGCGCTTCGGATGAGCAGCTGGCAAAAAAGATAGACACCCTGCGTATTTGCTTGCTCAAGCACCAAGTATTTAATTTAGGCAATGAGCCGCTTCAATTATTGTCAAAAATTGGTGGCTTTGAAATTGCCATGATGGTGGGTGCCTATCTTTCAGCAGCCGAAAACAAAATGGTAATAGTAGTAGACGGATTCATTGCAACTTCGGCCTTATTAATAGCCCAAAAGATAGAACCGGCCGTAATACATTACTGTATTTTTGCGCATACCAGCGGAGAGCAAGGACACGAAAAAATGCTCGATTACTTAAATATAAAACCCATTTTGAATTGGGGAATGCGGCTGGGAGAGGGAACCGGTGCTGCACTTACCATACCACTGGTAAGAAGTGCGGTAGCTTTTTTAAATGAGATGGCATCTTTTGATCAAGCAGGTGTGAGTTCGAAAGTGGAATAATATAATTTTAATAGTTGGCATTCAAACGTTCAAAAATAATCTCTCATCATGCGCTACCAATGGATACTTTTCCGCACTGCATTGATGTTTCTCACTCAAATTCGGGTGGGTGATTTGCCATTTTCGCAAGCCAACTTACAAGCATCGGCGCGTTATTTTAGTTGGGTGGGCATATTGGTAGGATTGATTAGTGCTGTGGTATGCATGGGTACAAATTATTTGTTTTCAATGCCATTGAGTATTGCCATTTCTATGATGGCGAGTATTTTTTTAACGGGTGCTTTTCATGAAGATGGATGGGCAGATTGTTGTGATGCTTTTGGGGGTGGATGGAATAAAGAAAAAATCCTTACGATCATGAAAGACAGTCGCCTAGGCACTTACGGTGTAGTGGGATTGATTGGCGTGCTGGCAATTAAATTTTTATTGCTGTTAGAAATAAGCCATCAGGGCAATGCCCTACTATTAGGCATGGTAATGGTTGCGGCGCATAGTAGCAGTCGCTTTTTTGCCGTAACCATCATGCAACAACTGGCCTATGTGCAGGATATTGATAGCAGTAAGAGTAAGCCAATGGCCAACAGAAAATTAACGAAAGTAGAAATGGGGATATTGGTAATCGGTATGGCAACTCCCTTGATTTTTCTATCTCAAATATCCACCGTTTACCCTCTACCGTTCACCGTCTATTTCCTCCTCCTACTACCCTGCTATATTTTTTGTATTTTTGTCATGCACTATTTTAAGAAGTGGATTGGAGGTTATACAGGCGATTGTTTGGGGGCTACTCAACAAATTACAGAACTTATTTTTTACCTAGGATTTTTATTGCTATGGAAATTTATTTAATAAGACATACAACTCCAAAAATTGAGAAAGGCATTTGTTATGGGCAGAGCAATTTAGATATAACAGAAAGTTTTGAAGAAGAAGTGGATTTTATAAAACCACACTTGCCATCCACTGCATTGCGTATTTATTCCAGTCCTTTACAGCGATGCAAGAAACTGGCAGATGCATTGTTTGCAGACCAGGAAATTACCTGTTGTGCAGACTTAATGGAGTTGAATTGTGGCGACTGGGAGTTGATGAAATGGGATGATATTCCCAAGCCAGCAATACAGCCTTGGATGGACGATTTTGTAAACGTAGTAGTACCGAATGGAGAGAGCTATATGCATCTATACAATAGGGTGGTAAATCGTTTTGAAGCCATTGCAGCAGCGGGGCAGGATGCAGTAATAGTAGCACATGGCGGAGTACTCAGAAGTATTTTATCGCATATTACCCAAACCCCACTAAAAGAATCTTTTGATGTATTCACCCTGCATTATGGTTGTGTGGTAAAGCTAATATTGAAGAACGGTAATTTTCAGCATCAAGTGTTGTACAATATATCGAGACAGGGAAAAGAATGGCACCGACCGAGTTATTAATTAGTACTTAATTTAATTAAAATATTTTAGCATGAACTTTCAACTAGACTCATTACTCACGGTTACCTTCACGCTTTTTGCGGTAATAGATATTGTGGGTTCTATTCCATTATTGATATCACTAAAAGAAAAAATGGGAGGTATCAGATCAACACAAGCCACGGTAATTTCTGGGGGCTTGATGATTTTATTTTTATTTGCTGGAAAACCATTTTTAAAAATACTGGGTTTAGATATTCGCTCTTTTGCAGTAGGCGGATCTGTGGTGATTTTTTTATTGGGATTAGAAATGGTATTGGGGCATGAAATATTCAAGGGAGATAAAAATGCCAAATCGAGTAGTATGGTACCCATTGCATTCCCAATTATAGCAGGCAGTGGAACACTTACCACTATTATGTCGCTGAAAGCCAATTACGATGAATGGTATATTCTGAGTGGCATAGTTATAAATTTAATTATCGTGTATATAACATTAAAGTCGCTCAAAGTAATAGAACGAGCTTTGGGAGAATCGGGCTTATTGGCGGTACGAAAATTTTTTGGTGTGATTTTATTGGCCATAGCCGTAAAAATCTTCAGCAGTAATATAGCGGTGTTTGGGAAATAATCAAAAAATATATTCAGAGGTATCATTTAACTTATAAGTAAAATAATACCTATTTTTGCTTGTATTTTCGGGAAAAGTAATATATATTTACATAAATTTTAGTTTTAAGTAAAATAAAAAGATCTTTTACAACCAATTATTCTCCAAGGTGAATTACGAAATAGTTGAACTTGAAAATTTATCTGGCAGTGAGGCAACTATCTACTCCGTAATCGTAGGAGACGATAGCGTTAGTCTATTTGATTACTTCATCAAAGAGAATATTGTAGCATATAAAAATGAGGTAAGCAATATTTTAAACAGACTTGAAACGATTGGAAAAACAACAGGTGCAAGAGAAATATTTTTTAAACATAAAGAAGGAAAGCCAGGTGATGGAGTTTGTGCATTATATGACGATCCAGATAGTAAATTACGATTATACTGTATTAGGTACGGTAAAGCAGCTATTATATTAGGTGGCGGCGGCCCTAAACCTTTAACAGTACAAGCTTGGCAAGATGATCCAAAAATTAAACAGGAAGCTGAAGAAATAATTAAAATCTCAGCACTAATTATTCAATTTCTCTCATCAAATGATATGCAATGGTCTAAGGACGGGTTTCATTTGGAAGGAGAGCTAAATTTTACTGACAATGACGACGACTAAGAAAAAAGCAAGAAAATTCAGTAGCCCACTTATTAATGAATTATTGAGCGAAATCACTCCTTTAGAAAAGGAGAAGATTAAAAATAATATGAAACTAGCTGCACGCTTAGATGATCTTTTAACAGAAAGAAATTTAGGCAAAAGCGAGTTTGCAGGAATGGTAAATAAAGAACCTTCTGTAATTACTAAGTGGTTAAGTGGCACTCATAATATGACTTTGGAGACCTTAACGGAAATTGCATTTGCTTTAAACATTTCCGTTGAAGAAATTTTGGCATATCAGAGAAAAAAACAAGTTATTTATAAACTAAAGATTCAAGTAAATACGGATGTTCCAGCAGCTCCAAATAATTTATTTATAAATAAGTATGGGGATATGATTAGTTCTCTTTCTAAAAAAAAATCAGCGAACTATTTATCCGGAAGCAAGCAATTTTATAGTACTCCAATATCCACCACACCTAATTTTTAATTATGCCGCAAGCAAAAATAAATAAAAGTTTTTCTACCGAGATTAAGTTTACAGGTATAGAATTATTAAAGAGTGCTATTAATATACCAGCTTCTCAGGATATCCCTCTTAATAATTTCAATTTCAATGTCAATATTGAATCAAAAGGTGATGCTGAAAAGAAATTACTCTTTGTAATTGTAAATGTAGAAGTGAAATCTTTTGACCAAAAAGAAATCTTAGGTTCAATAATAACAAGTTGTATTTATGAGATTATGAAATTTAGAGAGCTCGTGGAAATCAATTCTAATGGAGCCATGATTATTAATCCACAATTAGTTGAAACGCTAAACGCTATTTCAATATCTACAACTCGTGGCGCAATGTTTACAACGTTTAAAGGAACCTATTTACATCAAGCTATATTACCTATTATTGATCCAAAATCTTTTCTACCAGTAGAAACTAAATAAGAACCAAGATGTACACTACCCAATACAGCAAGCTCGTATCGCTCGCAAATAAAACCTCGCCAAGACTGCCAGCCTCGCTTCGCTCGGCTGTCTGCTAACGTATTGAACTTACTCAAAGCCCCATCTCAACCTCCAGTTGATATTGGGCTGTTTTATTTTCTCACTGCTACGAGCAAGCTCGTATCGTTCGCAAATAAAACAGCCCCGCACTTCGTGCAGGGCTTTGTGGTCTCGCCAAGAATCGAACTTGGATCTGGAGCTTCGGAAACTCTTATACTATCCATTGTACTACGAAACCAGTTTAATTGCGCAAATGTAATATAAGCAAGCTATTCACCGTTCAACCCCGCAAAAATTCGTTCCGTATCCTCTTTTTTACAGAGCTCAGTTCCCAATTGCAAGGTAGCAGCCGTGCCAGCAGCCACCCCATACATCAGCACTTCCTTATAGCTCCACTTCTTTGCCAGCGCATATATCATTCCGCCTACCATGCTATCGCCCGCACCCACCGTACTCATTACCCTTACCTGCGGTGGCTTCACCTGGTACTGCTCTTCCGCAGTCACCAACAAAGCCCCATCAGCACCCATTGACACCACCATTATTTCACAACCTCCCCTGTTTATTATTTCTCTTGCAGCCAGCACTATTCCATCCCCTGTTAAATCTGTTTTACCCGTTAAGCTGGCCAACTCATTTAGGTTGGGCTTTAATAAATACAAGCCCTCTTTTGCCGCATATTTTAGTGCTTCCCCGGAGGTATCTACTATTAATTTACACTGCACCCGCTTTGCAATGGCTGCGAGGCGCGCAAAAAAGTTGACCGGCACTCCAGGCGGCAAGCTACCACTCGCTACTATATAAGAAATATCACTTGCCTTATTTACATAATCTAAAACCGTCTGCCAAGAGTCTTCAGACACCGTTTCACCCTGCATCCCAAACCTATATTGCAATTTTTTTTCTTCCTCAAAAACAATAAAATTTTCTCGGGTTACTGCTTCAGTAGTAATGGCAAATAAATCTACTTGCTCTGCTAGTAATAATTCTTCTAATTTTTTTCCAGTATAGCCACCCGATAAAAAAACAGCAGTTGATTCAATCCCCAATTTGTGTAAAGCACGACTTACATTTATACCGCCACCGCCAGGAGCCAAGGATGTTTTGGCACATAGCATTTTATTTTCAGGAACCAGTTCGGTTACCGTAGTGCTTTTATCTAAGCTGGGATTCAGGGTGATGGTAATAATCTTATACATATTTTGCAAGGGTTTTACCCAGTTCCTTTATTGCCGCAGGAAGAAAAATATAGATAGGAACGCTGCGCATGATTTTAAAATCAGTAGAAAAGTCCCCTTCATTGTCTAAAAACCTAAGCACATCACTTGCCTTATTTTTTTTAAAGATGGCCGCAAATACTTCATCACCTTTCATAAAATTATAATGCAATACGTGCAATAATACACTGTCGTATAAATTATTTTTCCGTTGTTTAAATACAGGTGAAATACCAACCGAATTCCCATTTTTTAAATCAGCTACAATGGCTTTAACCCTTTGTTGAATAAACCTAAAAGCATAGCCAGTGCTGGCTTTGGCTGCCCCACCGGCAATACCAATATAAACAATCCGCCCTTCTACTTCGGGAAATTTAGTATTCGTCATGGGTATCACCCCAAACTCTTCATGCTTTACCGTATAATCTGAAATCTTTAAAAATTGATGGATATAATTTTTTAAAGCAATATCATATTCTGAGGGTGCTAATAATTCTTTGGTAAATAAGGTATACTCTACCAATGCAGTAGTTGGCGATGTGGGTAATACGTATACAAAATTAGTGCCTACTTGCTGGCTCACCCTGAAATCCATAAAACTAGCTTTGCTTGCATCAAAAACAGGGGCTATAGTCTCAATTTCCCAACCTTTAAAATGTTGCAAAAAATAAAACTCATTTTTATTAGGTTGAATGGGATCAAACAAAATACTATTAAAAATAGTTTCTGCATAAACAATACCATCTGCCAACACCACAGCAGCCAACCCTTTCTCTGTATTATTTATTAGTGCTTTTACCGTTGCTTGCTTCCATTCTACGTTGGGAAAAGCAGCAGCAGCCGATTGCACAAATTCATAGAAGTCAATCCCTCTAATCATCTTATACGTGTAAGGATCAATTGCCAAATCACCCGAAAAATTACTTGCATAAAACCACATAGACTTCCACCTATGAAAAACAATGGACTCAAATATATCGGGTTCTATTTCCCAGAAACACCAGGTTCTGTCGTTGCTATTTTTGGGAGCTTCATCAATTACTAAAATTTCTTTGGTAGAAAAAAAAGGATCTAATAATAAGCGATAGAGCAGGCTCAGTCCCGCACATCCTGCACCAGTAATAATATAATCATATTGTTTTTTCATGGGTTATACAGACTTCATTTTTTCGTCTCTCTTTATTTTATCCCAATATTTTTTTCCTACTACCAGCATTCCAAAACTTTCACCCTCGTGCTTATGCAAATGTTTGTGGTGCATTTTATGCGCCCAACGTATCGCTCGTATATAGCGATTATTGCTGCGCGAAAACAGTTTAAAGCGCTGGTGAATAATTATTTCATGCACCATAAAATAGGCAAAACCATACAGAGCAATTCCCGCACCAATACTTACTACCCAATACATTTCGTACATACTTCCCAACATAATACACAACCAACTTGGAATGGCAAAAATTACAAAGAACGCATCGTTCTTCTCAAAAAAACCCGCTCCTTTTTGGTGATGATCTTGGTGCAGATACCATAAAAAACCGTGCATAATATACTTGTGGGTAAGCCAGGTTATTCCCTCCATTAATACAAATACACCTAGTGTTATGAATAGATAAATCATTTATAAAAAAATTCTGAGTAATAAAAAAAATAGCGATTGAATAAGTAATAAAGGTAAGGCAAAATGATTTTTGTGCTGGAAACTCATTTTACCCATCAGCCACAACAAAATAGCACTGGTAAAAAACCAACACAGATAGTTTAAAAAAGGAATTTCAACGGTATGCCAGATCCAAAAACTAAGCTTGATTGCTATTGGCTCCATCAACCAATCGAATGCGGTAGCCAACCCTGCACCTCCCAGCACAAATACCCAATTATTGGCATAGCCTAGCCATTGCTGCTGCTGCATCCATTTACAAAACTGCAAAGTGGTTATGCCGCAACAATACACCACTACAAACCAATTAAAACCAATCAATAATGGCACCCCTTTTAGCTGAATGCCCATTACCCTTCCGTAGTGGTAACTGCCAAATAAAAGCCCCGTATTCACACCAATCATTTCCACCGTCATCCCCGTTGCAAAGCAAAGTAGAAAAAAATAGAACAATCCTTTCTGCCATTTTTCTTCGCAAAAAAATAATAGCAAGCTCATTAACACCAGGTTTAGTGGAGTATTGCTAATAAACCAATCTTTATAAGGCGTAAATGCCATACCTATAAAGCCACTCAAGTGAAATAGCAATGCAATAAAAATAGGTATAGTGGGTGTACGAAAAAACATGATCTATTTTTTGAATGAGAAACCGTAATCGGATTTTACTATATCAGCCATTATTTTAGCACTACTCAGGCAAAGTGGAATTCCGCCTCCGGGATGCACACTGCCACCCACAAAGTACAATCCTTTTATAGATTTGCTAAAATTAGGATGTCGCAAAAAAGCAGCATTATTATTGTTAGAGCTGGTGCCATACAATGAGCCCATATATGATGCTGTTTTTAATTCAATGCCTACAGGTGAGAGCAATGCCTCTGTTTCAATGAATGGTTCAATATTACGCCCCAGTGCTTTGGATATTTTTTTTATGATGG
>JAAFJB010000090.1 GCA_013297995.1 Chitinophagales bacterium
CATTGCAGAACTTTTTGGAGAGCGACTTAAGAAAGGAAGTACTTGTATTATAAGCGCAAAAACGAATCGAGTATAAAATAAAAACGAAACGGGTACTTTTTGATATTTTATAAAAAACTAATTCATTTGGCTTTTAGCTAAGTTAGTTATCTTTGAAATACCACTCTATTTATTGATTCACCAAAGGTTTAAATCTGGCCAACAATTCCAAAAGGGGCTGGGATACGCCTTTGGTGTTTTTTGTGAATAGAGTGGTATCTTTCACTTCCCAGCCTCCTTTAAATGGGGTTTAAACATATAATAAAAGCGGCTTAAATGGCCGCTTTTATCGTTAATGGGTAATTCGCTGTAATTACCTCTATTTTTCGCTTCTGATAGCCTCCTTTGGCATTTACACTAACTCCTTGCTCAACGCTCCACATGTGCCAGTTATTTGCCTTAACGTAAGCCTTTAGCAATGGGCTGGGGTAACTGGATAACATGAACTTTCCCTTAATATCTACCAGCACTTTTAATAAGCCTTCAAAGTCCTCCTGCGTGTACCCATCATAGTGGCCACAATTGCTATTGTAGTAAGGCGGGTCACAGTAAAAGAACGTATCAACTGTATCCCTGCTCTGAATTATATAAAGCGCATCAGCACACTCAATTTGTGCATTCTGTAACCTTATGGCCAGCTCCTCGGTAAACTGCTCTCTTTTGTTACTTATCTTCTGTGTAGTAGTGTTATCGGTCTTATCGTAACCCCAAGAGCCATCCAGCATACTACTGAAGCTTTGAGTGGAAAGAACCCAAACAGCCCACGCACGCCTCACTTCATCAAATAGTTGAGGTTTGTTGTAAATAATCCAAGCATTGTCGTGATCTTCCCGACTGTGAAGGGTTATTCGCACCAATGAACTTAGTTCGTGAAACTTGCTCTTACATACCCTGTAGAAGTTAATAAGCTCCTTATTAGTATCGTTTATCACCTCCACTTTGCTCTGCTGCTTTGCAAAGAATATAGCAGCACCGCCAAGGAATGGTTCACAATAAAGCGTATGTTCAGGAATAAAAGAAAGAACTGTTTTAGCTAACTTTTGTTTGCCGCCGTAATAGCTAAGTGGCGTTCGAAGATTGATTTGTTTTTTCATAGTTTATTGCGCCAACAATTCACTATGATTGAATACTAATTACTGATTCTGCCTTGGTAAATATTGTCCTATGGCTTGAATCAGTTGTGCAACTACCGTAGCTGGTGTTTTGCCATAATCTCTCGTATTGATTATATTCAACACCTCGCCCCATTCGGCTGATGACATAAAAATTGGGATGAAACTTTTAAACGCTGAGTAGTGGTAAATTTTACCACCTATCTCAATAAAAGTTGCATTTGGCAAAACTTTAATAGTATCACCCACGACTTTTACAATTTCAACTTTAGCTGTTGAATCGGTTTTTAGATGAATTTTTTCTTGTGCGCTTGCAACGCTGAATGTGCTGAACAATACTGCAATCGCCATGATTGTTTTTTTCATTGTGTTTATTTTTATATGTAAAAGTTTGTAATGACGTAATTTGTTTGTAGGTAAATAACATACTTGCCAGTAGGCTGGTAGTTATCGTACTGCTTAAATACAAGGTTTGAGGGCTTGTCACGAACAATTGTTATGTTCGATGCAGGCACACTTATAATTACCTCGATAGTATTATTATCTAAGTACAGAGTAATTCTATAAGTGCCATTTTCGTTGAGTTGCAGTGCATATAGTTGATAGCCTATATAATTAATAGAACTGCTTTCAGGAACGGGTGCATCCATTGTAGGAAGTTGCACTTCGGGAACGCATGAGGTGAAAAACAAAATGATGAAGAATAAGTATTTCATAAAAGAGTTTGAGTGGGTTTAATTAGTTGAGTTGAACAGCTGGATATATTTTGTAACACCATTAATAGTTATTGGTAATGAGTAAGTAGATGCTGAGAATACTCCATTTGGATTAAGCGCACCAAAAGTGATAGCACCACTGCTTCCTGTCTTAATAGAAGCCGATGTTATTAATCCATCAACACCGAATTTAATTCCTGTATTTCCCCAGTCTGTTCCATTGTAATGCCATAAGTCTAAGCCGAAAGAAGCATTCATTTGCAGTCCCGTTTGTCTTAATGAACCTCCGCTTCCAGCGTTATCCCATGTAAATAAACTACCATCCCCTATGGTGTTAGAAGCGCCTATTTTTGAAAAAATATAACCAGCAGCAGTAATATTACTTGTCGCATTTAATGCGCCTGTTGATGCAATGCTTAACCCTTTTGCAGCACTCCCATCTACAAATAGATCTATACCGAATCCTGTTTCTACTCCAATTACGGTTGAATAATTTGTAGCCCCGCCCGTCCAAGTACTTCTTGCATAAATACCTCCTCTGTTAGTTCCGCCCCACTTGAATTGATAACCAGCCTGCGATAGAATGATTCCGCTGGCTTCAAATGTATTTGTTGCTTTTATTGCCCCTGAACTCTCAATTAATAAATTGTCCGTAGTTCCGCCGTTTACTCTCATTCCAATTCCTCTACCTGTCGCAGCTGCTATGAATATCCCGTCAGCATTCGTGTTGCTTCCAAATATTCTATTTGAGCCATTTGTATTACCACCAAAAGAGAGTGAAGAATATGTATTTGTATAAGTACCATCGTTGCCTATTATTACGTTTCCACTATTAGCAGTAATATTCCCCGACTGCGACCATAATCCTACTTGTGTTCCTGCGTTATTGCTAAGTATTAAATCCCCACCTGAATTAGTACCTAAGTAGACAGCAGTAGAACCAGCCGACCTTGTAAATCCTATACCATAAGGTTGTGATGAATTAGAGTTAATACGTGTGTCTGCTGAACCGTTTCCTACTGTAAGATTACCAGTTAATGTACCGCCTGTTAAAGGTAAAAAGACGGTCGATAGAATAGAGTTTACGTTAGTCATTGGAATATACTTCCAACCAGCTGTGCCGCTTGATTGATAAGCTAATAAACCTAAAATGCTTCCGCTTGTATAATCACCTGAATAAGGCTGCGAGTTCCATAATGTGCTATTTGCCGCAAGTGTTGCTGTTGCAGCATTACCTGTTGTGCTGTTAGCAATCGTTCCCAAATCATTTGTGAATTGCGATAAAAAAGTCGGGCGTGAACTTACATTTGTCCATGCTACTCCACCCGCTGTTCCAGTTATTGAAATTGACCATGTGCCATTTGCGTTAGTTCCATTTTGCAATGTATAGCGTGCATCACCTCTTGCATTTGTCCAATAAAGATTTGAACCTTCCGCTACATCAGAAGTTGTAAAAGTTCTATTGGCTGATAAATCAAACCCGTTAATAGTTCGTGATGTTGGAACACCGCCCAACCCTGCTAAAGTGTATGCGGGAATATTAAAAACACCTGTAGTATTATCGTAAGTAGGAGTACCCGAATTTCCAATGTTTGTAATTGATATTGATGCTCGCACACGAGCAATAGTGAACCATAAATTACTGCCTTCGCTAATATTTGTTGTGAGTAGATTTACATTTCCTGTTTGCCCGTTAACAGATTGCACAGGCGCATCGGGTTCTGCTAATATCTGCCAGTTAGCTAAGGTGCTGGCGGGAGTAGCTATCAATCTATAGTTGCGATTATTATCTGTCCGTATTGCCAATGCACCAACATTAGCGTTAGAAACTGCAAGCATGGACGATTGAGAAGCAACGACAAATGTTTGCCCTATCTGCCCAAAATCTAAACGTGAAGCAGGTACTTTGCCTAATGCATCGAGATCAGCGTATCCATTCGCAACGCCTTTATTAGCGGTATTTTCAGCTGTATAACCAAGGGCGTTTTGCTTTGCGTTCCAACTCGCTGCGCTGCTTATATAAGCATCCGCAATAGGGGTTGCGCTCCATGTTCCTGTAACTACAGTTCCAACAATTGTAACAGCTGTTGAACCTGCTAAAGGCGATTTATTTTGAATTCTTATTTGAACCTGTGCCAATGAATCGTTCACCCTTGCATTAGTTGCATAGGCTGATAAATCAACGCTGCCTTGTTTGAATGCTAACCAGTTACTATTATCAAGCGTGAGTGATTTTAATTCATAGCAGCTATCAGTATCTTTAACTTTAACAACCATCCCGTATGTTCGTTGCCATAAGGGGATTGAATCTCTTTGAGTTAATCGTGTAAGCGGCCAGTAGCCTGTTTGACCTTCGCCAAATTTGATGATAGGGTATGCACCAGTTGGAGCTAAACGGCCATCGCCCTGAATACCGCCTTGCGAAAAGGTTGTGAGCGCAACAAATAAAAATGCAATTAATGAGAATATTTTTTTCATACTATTGGAATATTACTGAATTGAGAATACTTGTTTGAGCGTTGTTGCTTACAATTATTTGATAGCTACTACTGTAGCCTTGTGCGTTCGTAAAACTGCGTGTAGTTGTTGTGAAAGCAGCAGTAGAAGGAAATCCGTTAACAGTTATAGAACTAACTGAACCGCTATTTGGCCGCACATAAATCAAATACTGCGAACCAGTAGGGGTAATGTTCGTAAGGCTTAATCCTATATTTGTACCATTGCCATCTTGTGTAAGTGCTAATATATCAGCATCGGACGGAGTTGCACTATTTACAAACCCCCAATAACGCTTTTGAAATGGAGTAAATTGAATATTACCGCTAACTACATTTCCAGAATTTATTCGCCCTGTGCAATCCTGAACGCCTAAATTATTATTCTTACACGCTCCTTGATTATATGTAGTCGTAACCCTGTAATAAGTTGTAGATGTGAGTGATGTAATTGCATCAGCATTACTTCCAAGATTATTCCAACTGCTAATAAATTTTGAGAAGGTATTTCCCGTTGATGTGCCTCCATCGTTTTGCGTAAATGATGCACTTAAAGTGATTGTACCAAGGTTGCTTCCGATTTCATAGCTCCCGCCAACTGGTGAAGATGATAAACCTGCTGTTGGTGCATAATATATGGGTGGTATAGCTTCAGTTAGTGCCTCGGTAATTACTTGATTTGCTGTCTTACCGATTGATGGTATTGTTTGACCATTTACATACTTCCCAAATGTTCGCCCTGGTGTTATATTCACAACCAAATTAGTTGTAAAAGTATCTTTGATGTAGAGCGTACCAAATCGATTAAGGATATATTCTTTAACCGCTTTCGCACTTGCTAAGTCACGATCAGTTGCATTCGCCAATGCTGAATCGGTAATGATGTATTTAATCCATTTGCCATTGATTCTGATTGAATCTCGAACATTTACTTTTTTAGCATCTATTAGCTCGGTTTGAGCGTTTAAAAAGCCGCTTATAAGCAGCATAAATGTGACTAATATTCGTCTCATCTTTTTAATATTTTAATTATTGTATTTGAGCCTACTCCGCCGAAATAAATTGTTGTTTGAGCATCGCAGATATAGTCAGGTCTGAATATTGCCTTGGTTGTAATCTCTTGCAAAAAGATTACCTCCTCTCCATCAACAGAAGTTCCAGCCTTTATATTTTTAGTCCCAACAGTTAAAAAAACAATTGCTTCAATTATTGTTCCCGCTGCTGCCACCCATTCTGTAGTTCCTGTTTGTAGTAATACTGGAGCTAAAGCTTGAAGTGATGACTGCTCTGCCTTGCCTTGCAAAATTTCAGTGAGGCCACCAATATTATCAATTGTAACAGCATCATCTTTATGAAAAAAACTATCAAGCCAATCCCAAAATTGATTTTGAGTTGGATAGTCGCCTGTTTCAAACCACTGCCTTAACTGATTTATTGATTGTTTGGCCATTAGAGTTTCACGATATAAAGTGTAATAATTGAATTAGGGTAATAATTTTCATCGTTGCCGATTACACCTTGTTTATATACCTTTCTAGCGGAATCTCGTGGATTTGTTGTAGAATCATCGCCAGTATCACGAGCTCCTAAGCCAGTTGCATCACCGCTCCAAGGTAATAACACAGAGCCAGCAGGAGTAAACTTTGGCAATTGACCAATTGCAATTTTTTCTGATCCTTTGTTTGTTCCTACAATTTCATTTACTGTTCCTATATTATCCCAGTTGTAACCAATCGGAAGTTTATTCGACATATTTATTGTGCCGTTCAATCCATTCAAAACCTTCCACCCTAAGCGTTCATTCATTCCCATACCAGTTACATCGAAATTATCAGCGATATACGCCATCGACACTTGTAACATTTTCACATCGCCGCTATTCCACTTCTCCTCACGCATTGTATTAAGTCGCTGCAAATCACTGAATGGAAATGTTTGGGGTGAACCACAAAAAGCAACCTTGGTAAAATAAACTGGTATATTATTGCCATTTTCAAATAACTCATTAGTACTTGTTTCTTGAACCACTACCCCTGAAGTAGCAGCTCCACCTAAAAAAGCAACTAATTCGCCGTTGTAGCTTATCCAACCATCACTTAGCACTCCTGCCGTATTAAAAACACCTGAAATAATTGTTTTATCACCGCATAATTTGGCGATGGCTTTAAAAGCATCTCTGTAACTGCTCTGCATAAAGTCTAACGATTCCTTCGTAAACGGGAAGCCGCCAATATTTTGTAAATCAATCCGCTTATTCATATCGTTTGTATTTTAGGTTTCATTCCCGCCAATCTGTAGGTTTTTACGAGACTAATCATTTCGGCAGTTTCAAAATTTATTACTCCTGGTACCTTTACTACAAAATCATCTTTTATACTACCAGCTTCCCCTGCGGTATAAATAAATTTGCTACCCAAATACACAGGCTTTAATTCTGCTCTTGTATAAACTATCAGTGGCGGCTTATCGTCTGCATCGGTAACTATTATTCTTCTCTGCGCATAATCATATCTATCATTTAATAACCGTTGTATGTAACATACCTGTGGACTAATTAATAGTTGATATTCTTTTGCAGCCTTATATCTTCTAAAAGATTGATATAAAACAATTATAGAATAGCACATCACTTGAAAAAATACAATCAATCGAGCGTTTCTCAACCGATTGGGAATTAGCCAAATGATTAACTTACTATGATCTATATCGTAAATTTTACTGTTCACTGTAGGCTATAAAGTTTATTATCAAATCGGCATTATCTACAAATCGTAAGTATCCTGCATCAGGAACATATTTAACTGAAAAACTTTGGTAAGCCAATGCGCCATATTTTGCCTGAGCGCTTATTATATCAACAATATTTACACCATCCACTTTTTGCAATTCATCTACTAATTTCTGTAGAACAAAAACACCATTAAATGGCAGATTTTTTAAGTAAGATTTTGTGGCGTTTTGAACTGGCTCGGAAACTTCTCCATCTAATCGCTGCCCATTACTGTTTAGCACCAACGGATTATAGTATAAATCGAGGGTTAATTTTAAACTATCAGAAACAGTACTCGTAATCTCTAATTTTACACCAGCATCTTTCACTCGTTGCATATAAGCAATAAATGCAGTTAATTGTAGATTTGAAAGCGGTGCAAGATCATCCGCTACAGTAGTGGCCACCTTTATTCTCAATCCCCTTTCTTTTTCAACAACTGCGGAATAATCAACTAATTTACTTGCTTCTACAACATCATCTGCAATACCTGTATTATCGTAATAGTCAGCCTCAACAACTAAATTGTATCCATACTGAAATGCCTTAGCTTTTTCTGCATACCAACGCAAACTGTGTGGTTTGAGGGCGGCAATCTTTTCATCTATATCTTGCTTGAATATGTCAAATAAAGTTTCAAGTGTCCAAACACTTGTAGCTATAACAAAAGTTAGCAATCGCCATATAGCAGTTTTACTAGTACTATTAAGCAATGGAGCTAAGGTTGCATTGACCTGCACCTGTGCAATCAATTCATTTTGTATTTCTGTAATTGTTCTGGCCATTAGCTTACTATAAATGAAGTGCCAATTTGCATAAAACCTATTCCACCAGGTTGTAATAAACTGGCTTTTTGGGCTGATACAATATCAACACTCATATCTTTTAAATAATTAATCACTTTACTATTCATTGCAAAAACGCTTAATATAGTTCCCTCAGCTACCTCTTGTGTGATGCTTAATCCGTTCATTTTAGCTGTTGTAAACAATCCAGCTATATCACCTGTTTGCTGCGTAACAAAATCGGATAGGTTTTGGCGATTTTTTAATTGCAAACCCGCTGTTGGTGGTGTATATTTAGTAATTGCCACTTCAATATTTTCAAACTCACCTTCTGCTAATTGCCACGTGGTACCAGGAATTAGTTCATCGGTAATAGAGGCATTATTAGCCATACAAATTGCAAATAGAGCAGCGACACTACCATGTTGCTGCAGCGCAAAATCAACCACATTTGTATGTTTATTAATAGTTTGCATTTACTTCTATATTGCCGTTGTTTATGGTAATCTCATTAACTATCATCCCGTCTTTTTCGAACTCTATTTTTATTTCTGCCATCAATCCAGTTTCATCTTCATCCTTTAAATAACCCCCTGCGCCAACTGCAATAGTGGGGTTTTCTTTAAAATCTCCTTTTGCAGAAACTATCAAAAGCTGCTGGTGCTGTGAGGTGCTTTCGCCAACAACCAAGTCTCCATCTGCAGTAAGCAAATCAAAATCAGTATTTAAAAGAATATCTTTCATTATTTTAGTTTGATATTAGCCGTTGTGCCTACTCTAGTAACTGCATTTGCGCCAGCAATTAAAGTACCTGCTTGATATTCACCTTCGGCATTATTTTTAAAATGATCAATAATTATTTCAGCCTCGCCTTTAGCTAGTTCTAAACGTGCTGTTTCAATATTGCCAAATGTCAACTCTATCTCTTCAATTGTTTTATCATTGAATCCACTTCTAAAATTGTATAGTGCAGTTCCGAGTATGTCTTTATTTAGTGCCATTATTTCAATAGATTATTAACCATATTTTTAGCTTCATTTAATTTGATATAGTCTGGATTATTTCCCTGCAGAACAACTATTTTTTGTACTGATTCTATAATTAAATTCAATGCTTCTTTTAAAGTATCGTTGTCTTTTTGTAGCAAGAGCCCATCTTCATCAATATCCAATCTCAATTCCCCAATTTCAAGTGTAATTTTTTCAACCTCATCTGCCATAAGCATCAACCATTCTTCTGTATTGCTAATTTTGCCTATAATTACCACGCTTCCAACCTTGGGGCTAACAATTAGCTTATTACCCGCTTTAATTACGCTTTTAAGGCGCACATCATCAATCTCATCACCACCTGCAGTAATCACTGCAATGGTATCATCATCATTTAACTTTACCACTTCGGCCATGCTAATTATCTCGGGGCCGAATTTGGATGAGAACTTAGCCATTTGATCTCTTATCTCGTCTAAAACACTACTCATAATCTATTACCTATTTCAATCGTTCTTCTTGCGCCCTGCATCCCATATATTACTTCTGTACCTGTAATTATATATTTACCTGCTCGTTCGGGGAATTTTACATCTTGTATTTCTGCCGCCCAGGCTAAAGAGCAATAGGGAGCTAAAAACAGTGTAAGCTTACCATCGTATCCATCATAAGTAAGTTTAAAATGAGATGAAGTTGCGAGCTTATTAAGCGTTTTTTTATCGGTTAATGAAACATTTATTTTCTTTTTTTCTCCATCGGTACCACTACTTACTGCAGCTACTGTTTTATAAGCGTTTCTCCTTCCACCCCTTGCAGTAACAACACTTCCCGACCTTTCTCGTGCCTGATACACAACTTCTACATTTGTATTTGCCGCTTCTTTTTTCTTTAATGAATCGGCGGTAATAACATTCCAACCAATTCTTAATTTCACTTTTTTGCCGTTCGTTTTGGCGGGGAATAGCCCTGCGTGAATCTCTTTTTCATCAAACCAAAAGAGTAAAATATTATCAAACATTTTTTTGAGTAATTGTAACGCTTCGGTACCTGAATGATCTTGTAACAATAATTTAGTAACCACTACATCATCAATATTTTTGTTGTTTACCATTATATCCGTTCCTTGCGCCAAGTACTTTATTATTTCAATGAGCTTGGTATTTTTAAATACCTTTTTATAAGTTCTTTTTCTAAGTTGGTAACTAAACCCTTCACACTCAATTTCCAATGGGCTTTTCATGTTTACCCTTGTTATAAACCCTATAAACTCCTGGTATAATTTACCGTTGTACCCAAGCCTAATATTTACTGCAGTACCTTCCGAAAAGCTTTTTGCCGTTTCCTGGCTTTCGAGCAAATAGTCATCTAGCTTTACCCTTGCACTAGTTGGTATTTTAATTGTTGCTTTATTTACAGAGTCGGCA
>JAAFJB010000097.1 GCA_013297995.1 Chitinophagales bacterium
TTGTACTAAATGGGCAACAGCCCGCATCGGGTATTTGGTACCAAAACAACCAGTATGAACTAAGAGGCAAGGGCGATGATATTGAACTTTCAAAAGATGGGAAAATAATTTTTACAAATCACTAACCCTTTATACCCAAATAAGCCATTATACCCGCTCCTATCTCAATGGCATTTTCATCTATATCAAATTTGGGTGTATGCACTTGATGTACAATACCCTTTGCTTCATTGCGAACACCTAAGCGAAAAAAACAACCAGGCACTACCTGCGTATAATAACCAAAATCTTCTGCGCCCATTCTTAACTCGGTTTCCATCACATTTTCTTTGCCCATATATCCATCTGCCAATTGCCAAGCTGCTTCAGTAAAAACAGGATCATTATCCACCGTGGGATAACCAATATCTATATGCAGATCTATCTCTGCACCCATACTCTCTACCAATCCCACCGCTTGTTTGCGAATTAGTTCATGTGCTTTGTAGCGCCACACTTCATCCATAGCACGGAAGGTTCCCATCAACTTTACTTCACTGGGTATTACATTGGTGGTATTACCGCCTTGAATGGAACAAATAGATAAAACCGACGGCGATATGGGACTATTATTGCGTGAAATAATTTGTTGCAAACTCACTATTAACTGCGAAGCTATCAGTATGGTATCAGCGGTAAGATGCGGCGCTGCAGCGTGACCACCCTTACTTCTAATGGTAATATAAATTTCGTCTGCACTGGCCATCACCCTCCCCTTTCTAAAACTTAACTTTCCAACTTCCAAACCGGGATGCACATGCAAAGCTACTATGGCTTTTGGCCTCGGATTTTCCAGCACGCCCTCTTTAATCATATAGCTGGCTCCGCCCGGATTTCTCTCTTCACCTGGTTGGAATAATAATTTTACAGTACCCTCCCATTCTGCCTTTAATTCATGCAAAATTTTTGCTGCCCCTAATAAAATAGTGGTGTGAACATCGTGTCCACAGGCATGCATTACGCCAGTATTGGTTGATTTATACGGAACTTCATTCTCTTCCGTAATAGGCAATGCATCCATATCTGCACGCAATGCAAGAACGCGACTTTCTGCGTTTTTTCCTTTTATGATGGCCAGAATTCCTGTGGTAGCTTTTACCTCAAATTCAATACCCATCTGCGTAAGCTGCTGCTGAACATATTCAGTAGTTTTAAATTCTTGGTAACTCAATTCTGGATTGGCGTGCAAATGCCTCCGAATCTGAATGAGTTCTGGCGCATATTCCTTGGCTAAATTTTTAATTTTCTCTGTTAACATCTATGCAAATTATTTCAAAAAATTTCTTCTTCTTTGGGTATATATTCAATGGCATCTTCCACCATATATGCTCCCTTTGGAAAGTGACGATTGAGTAGTTTTCGTAGTTTTTCGGCCTCTTCCCGCTTTAAAAAATTTCCAATCCTTACTTTAAAGTTGGGGGATTGAAACAATGTGTACGATTTATGTTCCGGAAAATATTGCATCAATTCGGTCTTCATTTTCAATGCGTCTTCTCGCTTGCTGGTACTAATTAACTGGCTGAATAACCAAATGGAAAACCTATTACCGTAGCGGTTTTTACATCCGTTCCCTGTAGAAACTCCTTTGCTTTCTTTACAAAGTTGGGCGGAATACATACCGCTTTAAATTGGTAGTTCACTGCTTCCTCACAAAGCTGTTCTATTTCTTTTAAAATAAGCGTAGGCTTTAAAAGCGTATGATCTATATACTGATTGATCTGCATTATACTTCCCTCCCGTGACAGGCTTTATATTTCTTGCCACTGCCACAAGGGCAAGGATCATTACGACCAATTTTAGGGCCTACTTTTATGGGCTCTTGCTTCACTGGTGCAGGATCATAATAGTCGTTTTCATTGGCGGCATAATCTTGACCAGCAGCATCAACTGCTTCTTTATTGGCACTGAGGCTGCTCATATCAGTCTTTGCTTGTCGCCCCTCTTTCAGCTCATCACCCTCCGCCAATGGAATGCGGGCGTGACAAATAAATTGTACTATTTCACGATTCACTTCGCCATCCATTTTTTTGAACAGCTCAAAAGCTTCCATCTTATAAATCACCAACGGATCTTTTTGCTCATAGGTAGCTGTTTGTACACTTTGTTTTAAGTCGTCCATTGATCGTAAATGCTCTTTCCAAGCATTATCAATAAATGCAAGCGTTACGGTACGTTCCAATGCATTCAATAACTCAGCACCGCTGGTCTTTAATGTTTTTTCCATATTGGCCAATACCTGCACCTGCTGCTTGCCATCAGTAAATGGAACTATTACGTTGTTCACATTTGAACCTTGTTGCAACTTTATATTTTTAAATACAGGAACGGCTTGCACCATCATATCCTGTTTCTTTCTTTCATAATTGGCTATGGCTTCGCTGTATAATTTTTCGGTAAGTTGATTGGGATTGGTGCGACTGAAATCTTCCCCACCAATGCTTGTATCAATTCCGAAATACAAAATGGTTGCAAGTTTAAATCCATCATAATCTTGCTGATCTCTGAATGAATTTACCAAGCCTTCTGCAACGGCATACATGGCATTATCTAAATCCAATGCCAACCGCTCTCCAAATAAAGCGTGGTTGCGCTTGGCATAAATTACCGTGCGTTGCTTATTCATCACATCATCATATTCCAACAAACGCTTACGGATCCCAAAATTGTTTTCTTCTACTTTTCGCTGCGCCCTTTCAATAGATTTGGTAATCATGCCTGCCTGAATTACTTCCCCTTCCTTATACCCAGCAAAGTCCATCACTTTAGCAATACGTTCACTGCCAAACATACGCATCAGATCATCTTCTAATGATACAAAAAACAACGAGGAACCCGGATCACCTTGTCTACCAGCGCGGCCTCTTAACTGCCTATCAACGCGACGAGATTCGTGGCGCTCTGTCCCTAAAATAGCCAGCCCCCCCGCTTCCTTTACCCCAGGCCCCAGTTTAATATCGGTACCACGGCCCGCCATATTGGTAGCAATGGTAACCGCTCCAGCAAATCCTGCTTCTGCCACAACCTGTGCTTCACGTGAGTGTTGTTTGGCATTCAATACATTGTGTGGAATTTGCTTTTGGCGCAACATGCGGCTTAACAATTCGCTTATTTCAACCGATGTAGTACCTACCAGCACAGGACGTTGTGCTTGGCGCAGTGCAACAATTTCATCAATTACTGCACCAAATTTCTCGCGCTTGGTTTTAAATATTTTATCTTCTTCGTCTTTTCTTATGGCTACTACATTGGTAGGAATACTTACCACGTCTAGCTTATAAATATCCCACAATTCAGCCGCTTCTGTTTCGGCAGTTCCCGTCATCCCCGCCAGCTTATGGTACATCCTAAAATAATTCTGTAAAGTAACGGTGGCATAGGTTTGCGTGGCTGCTTCAATTTTTACATTTTCCTTTGCTTCTATTGCTTGGTGCAATCCATCGGAATAGCGACGACCATCTAGGATTCGTCCCGTTTGCTCGTCCACAATTTTTACAGAACCATCCATTACCACATACTCTACATCTTTGTCAAATAAGGTGTAAGCTTTCAATAATTGCTGTACGGTATGAATACGATCTGCTTTCACGGCGTATTCATTAATAATACTTTCTTTCTGTTGCAATTTTTCATCTGGAGTAAGTGCAGCATCCTTATCAACACTAGCAAGAGAGAGACTAATATCGGGCAGTATAAAAAAACTAGGATCTTCTCCTGCTCCTGTAATGAGTTGAATACCCCTATCGGTTAATTCTACCGAATTGTTTTTTTCATCAATATAAAAATACAATTCAGCGTCTGCTGTAGGCATTTCCCTTTGTTGATCTGCTAGGTAAAAATTTTCTGACTTCTGCAATTTCACCCGCATACCCGGCTCACTCAGAAACTTAATTAATGCACCGCTCTTTGGCAAACCCCTATGAGCCCTAAACAAAGCCAACCCACCATCTTTTGGATCATCATTGCCCTCGGCAATTTTTTTCTTTGCTTCTGTTAAAAACTGTTGGGTGGCACGCTTTTGTGCATCTACTAATTTCTCAATTCTAGGCTTCAATGCAAAAAACTGCTGCTCCCCCGTTTGGTAGCCAATAGGTCCCGAAATAATCAATGGTGTTCTTGCATCATCAATTAAAACAGAATCTACTTCATCTACCATAGCAAAATGATGTTTGCGCTGCACCATTTCTTCGGGACTATGCACCATATTATCTCTCAGATAATCAAAGCCAAATTCATTATTAGTGCCATAAGTAATATCAGCCAAATAAGCTTTTCTTCTCGATTCGCTGTTGGGCTCATGCTTGTCAATACAATCTACTGTTAAGCCCAGCCATTCAAAAATAGTTCCGTTCCATTCACTATCCCTTTTTGCTAAGTAATCGTTCACGGTTACAATATGCACCCCTTCCCCTGCCAAAGCATTGAGGTAGGCTGGTAAAGTAGACACCAAAGTTTTTCCTTCCCCAGTTGCCATCTCTGCAATCTTGCCTTGGTGCAAAACACTACCCCCAATTAACTGCACATCATAATGCTGCATATTCCAGGTTAGTTTACCCCCAGCAGCGGTCCAGCTATTGCTATAACTTACCTGATCTCCTTGAATGCTGATATAGGCTTTTTTAACACTAAGATCTCTATCATGCTGCGTTGCAGTGGATACAATCAGTTCCTGTTCTTTAAAACGCCGAGCCGTTTCTTTAATTACGGCAAAAGCTTCGGGCTGAATATTGGCCAAAGCCTCTTCAATTTTTTTATTGCGATCTTTCCGCAGTTGATCAATATGCTTATAAATGGTATCTTTTCCGTGAATATCATTTTCTGGCAAAGCTTCTGCGGCCAATTTCTCAGCCGTTATTTCGGCGTCTATCCCCATAAGATGCTCCTGTATCCGAGCTTTAAACTCAAGAGTTTTACCACGAAGTTCATCATTGGTAAGCGTGGCATACTGTTGAAAAAACTGGTTGGTTTTGGCCACAATCGGCATCAATACCTGAACGTCTTTCTCACTTTTACTGCCTCCGAATAACTTAGAAATAAATTTCAACATATTATAATATCTCTGATATGAAAAAAATTAACAGTCAAACAGCGTGCAAATAATTTTTTTTCGTCAATTTGGCACTCTGTTTAAGAGCTGCCAAAGGTAGGCTTTTGAAAGGAGATCAAGATGAGACAAAGAACTATTGTATTTACGTTTCTATTTGTAGTTTTATTGGTATCTGAAAATGTCTTAAGCCAGAATGCGCTCAGCGACTCAATTTCAGTCGACCGGATTAACCGAAATAAAAACAATATGACCATCCTAGCCGCTTGGGCTGGCGTTAATATTATTCAAGGTAGTATTTCAGCTACCAATGCTGCTGGAAGTGGAAAATATTTTTTTCAGATGAACACTTACTGGAACCTCATCAATTTGGGTATTGCCGGTTGGGGATTAGTTCAGGTTAGAAAAGAATTATCAAAAAAATACAGTTTTGCGGAATCTTACCAAGCACAACAAAAACTAGAAAAAATCCTGTTACTCAATGCTGGTCTAGATTTGGGATATATTGCTACGGGGCTTTATCTGCAAGAGCGGGGCAATCGTTTGAACAAAGACCAAGGGATTGGTTTTGGCAATAGCTTAATACTACAGGGTGGATTTTTGCTGATTTTTGACCTAATTCAATATGGAAACCACCGTAGAAATGGCAAATTAATGGATCATGCACTGAGAAACTTGCAATTTTCGGCAGCCCCAAATGGAATTGGGTTCACTTATACCCTAAATTGAGTCAATTTCTTATTGGATTTTATGGTCATTTTGGCTACTTTTGCAACCTTTACCATAAATATTATCCCTAAAACATGGCTGGTCAATTAAAAGAGGTTAGAAATAGGATAAAAAGCGTTCAAAGTACGCAGCAGATTACCAAGGCAATGAAAATGGTAAGTGCGGCCAAATTGCGCCGTGCCCAAGACGCTATCACTCAGATGCGTCCCTATGCACAAAAATTACAGGAAATGCTCAGCAATATCGTGAGCAGCATTGAAGGCGGTACTACGCTTGCATTGGCTGAAGAACGAGCGGTTGAAAAAGTGCTATTGATTGTAATAACGAGCGACAGAGGTCTTTGCGGAGGTTACAATGCCAATTTAGTAAAATTAGCCAAAACCACCCTTTCAGAAAAGTATGCTTCACAACTAACAAAGGGCAATGCAACTATTTGGAATATTGGCAAGAAAGGATGGGAAAGCTTGGCAAAAGCTGGCTATCATACCGATCCTACTTTTAAAGATATTTACCTTAATTTAACCTTTGAATCGGTACAAGCCGCTGCTCAAGCTGCTATGAAGGCCTTTGAAAATAAAACATTTGATGCTGTAGAAATTATTTATAGTGAATTTAAAAATGCAGCCACCCAAGTATTTACCGCAGAACAATTCTTGCCAATACCGAAAGTAAGTGCTGCTGCTAATACAAAGAAAGCTGATTTTATTTTTGAGCCTGCCAAAGAATTGCTCATTGCAGAATTGATGCCCAAAATATTGAACACCCAATTGTTCAAAGCGGTTTTAGATGGCAATGCAAGCGAACACGGAGCTAGGATGACGGCAATGGATAAGGCAAGTGAAAATGCCAATGAGTTGTTGAAATCTCTAAAAATAAGTTATAACCGTGCGCGTCAAGCTGCCATAACCACCGAACTTACCGAAATTGTAAGTGGTGCAGCGGCATTGCAGGGGTAATTCATCCATCAATTTGTAAATTATTGAGAATATATTTAATAATTTACAACCCAATTTATCATGGAACTAAGCGAAATCATACCACATATTGAAGTCCTCATTTTTGCCAGTGATAAACCACTCACTTCACTGGATATTGTTGAACTAATCAACAATAGTTTTGGCTTCTTAGAAGAAAGAATTTCCCTAGACCAAGTAGAAACAGCAGTTGAAGGCATTCGTGAAAAATACAATGCAGAATTTTATCCTTTTGAGGTTCGTGAAAGTGGCGGTGGATGGCAATTCCTCACAAAAAAAGATTTTCATAAAACCATTGCACAACTCAACGGCGACAAATTTCTAAAGCGGCTTTCTAATGCTGCTTTAGAAACCTTAGCCATCATTGCTTATAAACAACCCATCACCAAAGGCGAAATAGAAGCCATTCGTGGGGTGAATAGTGATTACTCTATTCAAAAATTATTGGAAAAAGAACTGGTATTAATCAGCGGCAGAAATGAACAAATGCCCGGCAAACCGCTGGTATACGCCACTTCTAAAACATTTATGGATTATTTTGGCATCAACAATGCCAGTGATCTTCCAAAAATAAAAGAAGTATTGGCAGAGCAATTGGTAGAAGCAACCATTATTAAACCTGAAGATTTTACTGACAAACCCATAGCAGAAGCAATTTCTGATGGTTTTATTGAAGCAAATATAAATACGGTAGTTGCAGAAGGAGATATTTCTAACATTTCAGAAAATAATACACAATAGTTTATTAGTCAAAAGGTATCGCAATAAGATTGAATTATCTTTACGCTATGTTTACACCCCTAGATAATAATATTTTGCAGGAAATAGCCCATACTTATGGCACGCCTGTTTATGTGTACCACGCAGAAAAAATTGCCGATCAATTTCAACAATTAACCACCGCATTCACTGGCGTAAATGCTCGTTTTTTTTATGCCTGCAAAGCATTAACCAATATCTCAGTTCTAAAATATATTCGTTCACTTGGCTGCAATATAGATTGTAGTTCTATTAACGAAGTGCATATTGCCCTAAAAGCAGGTTTTGAGCCAACCAATATTTTATACACCAGCAATGGTATTGCATTTGAAGAAATTCAGACTGCCGTAGAACTAGGTGTGAATATTAATATTGACAGCCTCTCAAACCTAGAAAAATTTGGCAAGTCTTATGGCCCTAATTACCCAGTTGGCATTCGCTTATTGCCCAATATTATGGCGGGTGGTAATTTAAAAATCTCGACTGGGCACGAGAACAGTAAGTTTGGTATTCCCATATACCAACTCAACCAAATTCTGGCACTACTAAAAAAGTACGAGCTTTGCATTACAGGTCTACATATACATACTGGCAGTGAAATTAAAGATGTGGATGTTTTTATGAAAGTAGCCGATATTTTTTTTGAACTGGCTCCCCATTTTCCAGATTTGGTATTTTTAGATATGGGCGGTGGATTCAAAGTTCCTTATAAAGAAAACGAGCAAGGAACCGATATAAATTTATTGGCAAAAAAAGTAGAAGCAATACTCCACAAATTTGATGAAACTTATGGCAAAAAATTTCAGGTTTGGTTTGAACCTGGAAAGTTCTTGGTAAGCGAAGCCGGTAATTTAATTGCGCAAGTAAATGTGCTTAAAACAAATGCCAATTTAAATTTTGCTGGCGTAAATAGTGGATTCAACCATTTAATTCGTCCCATGTTTTATGATGCATATCACCAAATCACCAATATCAGCAATACAAAAGCATCCATAAAAGAATATACAGTGGTGGGTAATATTTGCGAGACCGATACATTCGCTTGGAATCGTCCTTTACCTGAAGTAAGAGAGGGCGATTTATTGGTTTTTCACAATGCTGGCGCTTATGGATTTGAGATGGGCAGTAATTATAATGCTCGTTTTTTGCCAGCACAGGTCTTGTATAAAGACAATCAAGCTCACCTCATTCGGAAAAGAGATGAGTTGGCCGATTTGTACAGAAACCAAATTGAGCTTGATTAACCACTATTCAGTAGCTTACATTCGAATGATAGCAATTAAAAACATACAAAAAAAATTTGAAGAGCGCACTATTCTAGATGGCATTACCGCCATAATGGAAAACGGCAAGTGCAACCTGATTATTGGCACCAGCGGAAGTGGCAAAACCGTTCTCACCAAATGCATGGTGGGACTGTTTCAACCAGATTTAGGTAGTATTGCGTATGATGGTACCGATATGGTGACTATGGAAGAGAAGGATCGGAAAATATTGCGCCAAAAAATTGGTATGCTTTTTCAAGGCAATGCCTTATTTGATTCAATGACGGTTGCACAAAATGTACAGTTTCCATTGGATATGTTTACCAAACTCACCGTGGGTGAAAAGAAAAAGAAAGTAGATGAAATGCTGGATAAAGTAAACTTAAAAGATGCCCATAAAAGATTTCCAGCAGAGATAAGCGGCGGTATGAAAAAGCGAGTGGGAATTGCACGGTCTATTGTATTGAATCCAAAATATTTATTTTGCGACGAACCCAATTCAGGCTTGGATCCTCAGACTTCTATGGTAATTGATCGGCTTATTAAAGATATCACCGTTGAATACAATATGACCACCATTGTGGTAACCCATGATATGAATAGTGTGATGGAAATTGGCGATCATATTCTCTATCTCTATCAAGGTAGAAAACAATGGGAAGGCTCTAATAAAGACATTATATTTAGTAAAGACGAGCTGCTTAATAATTTTATTTTCGCCTCAGAATTTTTGCAAGACGCAAAACAAATGAGGATGATGGAAGCAGCAGGAA
>JAAFJB010000091.1 GCA_013297995.1 Chitinophagales bacterium
CCACACTTACCCAATCAATAGCTAATAAACTCATATAAAAATATCTTCTTTTTAATAATTCATCATTACATATGCAGCAAAGAAGCTGCGAAGTTACGCGCCTCAGCGTCGCTTTCAAAATACTCTTCTAAAGTTGGCTTTTCAATAAATGAAATTTTATGCATAGTTTGTTCTACCACTTCTGTCATATCTAAAAATCCTATCCTATTTCGCAAGAAGGCAAAAACAGCCATTTCATTGGCTGCATTTAGCACACAAGCCATATTACCTCCTTTGTAGAGGGCATCAGTTGCTAGAGCCAGATTTCTAAACGTTTTTACATCGGGTTCTTCAAAAGTGAGGGTATTGGGTTTTTTAAAATCGTAGCGGGGAAAATCATTGGCAATGCGTTGTGGAAAGGCAAGCGCATATTGAATGGGTAATTTCATATCAGGCAATCCCATTTGAGCTTTAAGACTTCCATCTTCAAACTGCACCATGCTGTGAATAATACTTTGAGGATGTATTACTACTTGTATTTGGTGTGGATCTAGGTTAAACAACCACTTGGCTTCAATCATTTCAAGCCCTTTATTCATAAGGGTTGCAGAGTCTATAGTAATCTTTGCACCCATGCTCCAATTGGGATGCTGCAAAGCATGATCTCTCTTAACATTCACCAAAAAATTAGGTTTTTTTCCTAAGAACGGGCCTCCACTGGCTGTAAGAATTATTTTCTCAATTTTATTTCTCCCCTCACCTACTAAGCACTGAAATATGGCGGAATGCTCACTATCAACTGGAATAATTGGAATTCGTTTCTCTGCAGCTTTGCGCATTACTAAATCGCCCGCCACTACCAAAGTTTCTTTATTGGCCAATGCAATGGGCTTACCCAATTCAATTGCATTGAGGGTAGGCTTTAACCCAGCATATCCTACAATAGCAGCCAACATAATATCGTAACAATCCATTGAAGCAGCCTCGGCCAATGCTGCTTCTCCCGCAAATACCTTCACATTGGTACCTGCCAAAGCCTGCTTCACGATTGTATATTTTTTTTCGTCGCCTATTACCACCATATTGGGATTGAACAAGATGGCCTGTTTAATCAATAGTGCTTCATTGGTATTTGCGGTTAATATTTCGGCAGAAAACAGGGTTGGGTTTGCTTTAATGACATCCAATGCCTGTGTTCCAATTGATCCGGTGGAGCCAAATATGGCGATTCGTTTTACACTCATGATTTAAATAACTCCTTTTAATAATGAGCATAGTTACACAATATATGTGAAAAATATATACTCACTGGCTTGGGGTGCTCATATATTTGATCTGCGCAACCTGAATCTAATTATAACTTATTCAACCATTAACTAAGATTTAATAAATGTGGCCATCTTATCCGCTAGTTTTCTATCGTTACTCAGCCTAGGCACTTTATTTTGCCCCCCTAATTTCCCAATCAACTTCATATAATTTACAAACCCATTTTTTTGAACCAACGTTATTTTCAAAGGCATCAGGATATTGCCTTGAATTAAGTCGCTGTAATAGCTATTTTTCAGGCACATGTTGTGGTTCAAAGCCTCCCCAAAAGCTATTGTCTGCTGTGGCATTTCATCAAATTCAATGAACCATTCATGGTAGCTTTTCCCCTCTCCTTGTTGAACCATAGGAGCAATGCTAAATTCAGTAATTTTTGCTGGATATTGTGCTAGGGTTGCGCGCAAAGCGGCTTCCACCTCTTCTCCAATTACGTGTTCTCCAAACGCAGAAATAAAGTGTTTGGTTCTGCCAGTAACAATAATTCGGTAAGGGTTCAAGCTCACAAATTTAACCGTGTCACCTATATTGTAGCCCCATAAACCCGCATTACTATTAACAATTAGTGCATAATTCACTCCTAAGATTACTTTTTCAAGTGGCAATCTTGAAGGAAATTCATTAAAAATTTCATCGGCAGGAACAAACTCAAAATAAATGCCACTGTTGGTATTGAGTAACATCCCCTCTGCCATTTGCGAATCTTGAAACGCAAAAAAACCTTCACTGGCAGGAAATAGCTCAATCGTGTCAATTTTCCTACCAATACTTTGAAAAATTCTATTCTTATAGGGTTCAAAGTTCACGCCTCCTTGAACCATCACACTAAAATTCGGAAAAATATCGCCTATATTTTTTCCACTTTTTTCCCTTAACCTATCAAAATACATCTGCATCCAAGGTGGAATGCCGCTGATAAGGGTCATATCTTTCAGTAAGGTTTCTTCTACAATTTTATCGAGTTTGCTCTCCCAGTCTTCAATACAATTGGTTTCATAGGTAGGAAGTTGATTTGATCTGAGATAAGAAGGTATATGGTGATTAACGATTCCACTCAAACGACCTGTGGGTATATTTCCGGTTCTTTCCAGTACAGGTGAGCCACTTAAAAAAATCATTTTCCCATTAGCAAAAGCAGTATTACCTGTTTCAGCCATATAGCAAAATAGGGCATTTCTAGCGGTAGTAATATGATTGGGAATAGAAGCTTTGGTAATGGGAATATATTTTGCACCACTTGTAGTGCCACTGGTTTTGGCAAAATAAAGGGGTTTCCCCTTCCATAAAATATTCTCTTTGCCTTGCTTAATCAATTCTATATATGGTTTTATTTGCTCATAGTCTCGAATGGGTACTGCTTGCACAAAGCCTTGGTGATCAGAAACCTGTGCCATTTGATGTGCTTTACCAAACTGCGTGGTACTACCCGTTTTTAAAAGCGCTTTTAATATTTGCTGCTGATGCTGAATTGCCAACATCATCCCTTTTTGGGTTTTATTATAAATTGCATTGGCAAAAGGTTTTGCCAGTAATGATTTAAGATTCATAAGTATCCAATAAGCTTCAATCAACAAAACTAAGTGCTAAAGCTGGGCTTTAAGAATGATACTAGCTAAATTTCTGATAATTTATTTCAAAAATCTTTGTGATATATGGCAGTTTTGCCCTACCTTCGCCGTCCTAATTTTGGACAGCTATGTTAGCAATAGTAAAAATCGCAGGTCAACAATTTAAAGTACAAGAAGGTCAAAGTTTGTACGTTCCTCACCTGCAAGGTAAAACCGGAGACAAAGTAGAGTTTAACGAAGTACTGTTTGTTGACAACAGCGGTGCTATTGCCACAGGGTCGGCCATTAAGGCCACTGTGAAAGCAGAAATCGTTAGTGCCCTTGTACAGGGCGAAAAAGTGATCGCCTTTAAAATGAAAAGGAGAAAGGGCTTCCGCAAGAAGCACGGTCACAGAACCCATTATACTAGAATAAAAATAGAAAGCATCGCTTAGTAAAAAACACGCTGATTGCTCAATGGTAATCAGGGTTAAATCAAAACAATTATGGCACACAAAAAAGGAGAAGGTAGTGTAAAGAATGGTCGCGATTCACAAAGCAAACGCTTGGGTGTAAAAATATATGGCGGTCAACCAGCACTTTCTGGAAACATTATTATTCGTCAAAGAGGTACTGTATATCATCCAGGAAAAAATGTAGGAGTAGGTACAGACTTTACTCTATTTGCACTTGCAGATGGCATAGTACATTTTAAAAAAGGCAAAGCCGATAAAAATACTGTATCAGTTTTACCTGCTGTAGCAACTGCATAAAAAAAAATTTTTGTAGTTCCAAATAAGATTTTTATTTTTAATGAATATTTACTAACCATTAAATCTAAAAACATGGCAATTGCAAAAAAGGCTGCTCCTAAAAAAGCCGCAAAAAAAGCTGCTCCTAAAAAAGCTGCTGCTAAGAAAGCCGCTCCTAAAAAAGCTGCTGCTAAGAAAGCTGCTCCTAAAAAAGCTGCTAAGAAAGCCGCTCCTAAAAAAGCTGCTGTTAAGAAAGCTGCTCCTAAAAAAGTTGCTAAGAAAGCTGCTCCTAAAAAAGCTGCTAAGAAAGCCGCTCCTAAGAAGAAGTAATCTTATTTCCAAAGCAGAAATAGATTTGAGTCCCGCCCAAAAGCGGGACTTTTTATTTGTAAGATCCCCTACATCTTATTAATTTTCCAGTATGATTAACAATGATGAAATCTCGCACAATTTTTCACTTCTTTCTAAATTAATGGATATACATGGAGAGAACTCTTTTAGATCTAAATCCTATGCCACAGCGGCTTTCAGCATTGACAAACTCAATACTGATTTAGCGGCTATCCCTATCGAAAAAATTTTTAGTATACAAGGTATTGGGGAAAGTGCGGGTAAAAAAATTGTAGAGCAATTACAAACTGGAAAGTTATCAGCCCTTGAAGCCTTATTACAAAAAACTCCTGACGGGATTTTAGAAATGCTTCGTATAAAAGGTATTGGCCCTAAAAAAATTGCTGCCATTTGGAAAGAATTAGAAATAGAAACTATTGGTGAGTTATTGTATGCATGCAATGAAAATAGACTCACTCTTTATAAAGGGTTTGGAGAAAAAACACAAGAGAATATTAAACAGTCCATTGAATTTTATATGGGCACTTTGGGCAGGTATTTATACCAACAAGTTGAAGTATTTGCAAATGAACTAGAATCACTGTTATTGAAATCTATTCCCCACCCTTTTTTGCTCAGCGGAGAAATGCGGAGGCAAATGGAAATAATTAATAGCATCAACTGGGTAACTACCGCTTCTGCTGAAACATTAAAAATGTTTTTTTCATTACATGAATTTTCATTGGTAGAAGAAAGTGCTGCACTACTAATTTTTAAAAGTGCGCAGAATATTACCATCGGTTTTCATATTACTACCTCACAACTACTACAATCAAAATTATTCGAGACCAGTTGCAGTAATGATTTTTTAACTGAATGGACTGCTTCCACAAATTGGAACAATCAATATCCATATTCAAGTGAAGACGAAATTTTTAGTCGCCATAATATTTGCCCTATACCCCCTGCTGAAAGAGAAACTGCGGGCATCATTAAACTTGCCAAAAATAACCAACTTGCCTCTAGCATAGAACCCGAAGATATTAAAGGAATTATTCATGCGCATAGCAACTGGAGTGATGGGGCAAATACCTTAGAGCAAATGGCTATTTCAGCCTTAGAAAATGGGTACGAATACCTACTCATTACCGATCACTCTAAGTCTGCCTTTTATGCAAAGGGACTATATGAAGATCGTATTGAAGCCCAACATATGCAGGTTGATGAAATCAATAAAAAAACAAATCCCTTCAAAATTTTCAAAGGCATTGAAAGCGATATCCTCAATGATGGAAGTCTCGACTATGCCCCAGCAATACTCAAAACATTCGACCTAGTAATTGCTTCCATACATTCAAACCTAAAAATGACTGAGGAAAAAGCAATGGGTCGGCTCATTAAAGCCATAGAAAATCCCTACACATCAATTTTGGGACATATGACCGGGCGCCTCTTATTAAGTCGCGCTGGCTACCCTGTTGATCACCAGAAAATTATTGATGCCTGTGCCGCCAATAATGTGGTAATTGAATTGAATGCACATCCTAGAAGGCTAGATATGGATTGGCGCTGGATACACAAGGCAATGGAAAAAAACGTACTTATTTCTATCAACCCAGATGCGCATCAATGTGCTGGTTATGGGGACTGTAAATATGGAGTGTTGGTTGCTCAAAAGGCGGGACTTCCCAAAAATAAAAACCTCAGCAGCTTTAACCTTCTGGCTTTTGAAGCCTTTGTAAAAGAACAAAAAGCAAAGCGACCATAAAGTTAAACAACACTATGAGGAAGTACAATGGAGAATATGGTACCAATACCATCGGTAGTTTGATAGCTGATTTTGCCATTTGCTTTTTCAACAATACCCTTGCAAATAGCCAATCCTAATCCCGTTCCCGAGGTTTTAGTGGTAAAGTTGGGACTAAAAATATGTGGTTTCATAACATTGGGAATGCCGCCAGACTGATCCTGGATAGTAATCTCTATCGTATTTTCAATCAACAACACTTTAATATCAACTACTGCATTGCCAGAATGCACCAAACCAGCTTCAACGCTATTTTGAATTAGGTTGGTAAACAGCCTGCTCATCTGAATTCTATCAGCAAGAATATAGCAAGGCATAGTTGATTGATGCCATTGAACAAGAACACGATCGTCTGCCATATACAAATGCACCATTGACTTTATCACTTCAGCAATATCAAATCTTTCGAGTGATACATTTCCAATGATGGCAAACTGACTAAAATCACCCGCTATTTTAGCCAACTGATCAATCTGATCTATAAGCGTGGTTACCATTCCACTAGATAATGCTTTTACATTTGGTGCGTCTTCTTGAATAGCCCTTTGCAAGTATTGAATACTCAACTTCATAGGCGTAAGTGGATTCTTAATTTCATGGGCAACTTGACGAGCCATTTCGCGCCAGGCACCCTCCCGCTCATTTTGTGCCAGTTGCTGTACACTATGCTCTAATTTCCGAACCATTGTATTGTACTCTTTCACCAATACTCCAATTTCATCATCTCTACTCCAATTGATCTCTTCATTCTTAGCACCTAAGTTCATTTTCTGCATGGTAGCACCAATTAAACTAAGCGATACCGTAATGCGGCTGGTGATAAAGAAGGCTATGGCGCCGGCCAATAAAAATATAAAGGCATTAAGGTTGATTAGAGTAGCCAAGAACCCAGAAATTTCCTGATTTAATTCTAATTGAGAATTAAGGTAGGGAATATTGAGGTAGCCATACGTTGCACCTGCATTATTTATCAATGGAATATAAATGCTTAAATAACCGAAACTACCAATATTTTCTTTTTGAATTACCCGAATGCTGTGTGCTGAATTTAGTTTTAGGTAGGCCGATGGCTCCATCTGTTCACTCAACAAATGTTTATTATAAATATAGGGCTGGGTAGAAATAAGCAATACCCCATCACTATCGTAATAATTTATGTCTACATTGTGTAAATCAGATATTTGTGCAACTACACGCTCCAACTCATAAATAACCCCAGGGTTATTAGGCATATCATCTAGGGCTACAAGGCTCTCTACCTGATTATTAAACTCATTGGCCATTACTTGTATTGACTTTGATAATCGCTCTTCATTAGAGGTATTAAACCGATAAATGAAAAAGGAAATAGTAGCAATACCAATTACAATAAAAGAAAATACACTCACAAAAATAATAGTAGCCTGAATTTGCGAGCGAATATTTAATCGCAATAACTGCTGCAAAGGTTTAAACCGAAACCTAGATTTGATGAGTAAATTACCAATATGAAAAATAGAAATAATGAGTAAGAAAGAACAGAATAAATAGGCAAATAAAGTAATGGCCTCAATTACCCAAGTATTTTTACGAACCAATACAACCTGTCTATTATTGCCCGCATTGTACCAAAGCTCTGTATAATCACCTTCTTTGCGATAGCTGAATTCAAATACAGGGACTTTTGAGCTTTCCAACTCTGTTGGAAAATTGTAATTGTTGAAATGATTAATAATTTTTCGTTTGCTGTAAATAGCATACGCATAATTACTATTTAGGTCGTTAATAACATCCTGCGTTTGGTTAAACAATTCGGGATACAATGCTTCACTTTTATAACGCTCCTGCTTTAACAGAATAAATAGGTACCCTAAAACGGTTTCTCCCTGTTGTACTGTTTTCTGATAGATATAATGAAATCCGTCTTTATTACTTTCATAGGTAAACAAATCAGGTATATCGGTAGGTTTTGATTGATTTAATACAATGGTTTTTATAGAAGCATAGTTCAGAGAATCCTCATTAAAAATGGGATGAAACAGGCTGTCAAATGTATAAATACGGGTATCATATTTATTCAAATAGCCTGAAAAATTCTGGTTGGTCAAGCTGTCTTTAATAAACTTATTGGTGTACTCACTTTCTTGGAAACGACTAAAATTTTTCTGTAAAAAAGAATTGTCAAAATTTGTTGCTGCTATATACAGTAAATTTTCGCCAGAAGGATCTGTTTGTATAGCAAGCTTCTCTGCAATGCGCTTACGCTGCTCAAACTCAACTTCCCTATTTTGATAAATTACAAAGGAAGCAATTGAAAGTGCAAAAATCATGACCCAGAAAATAAAAAAGGAAGATCGAATAATGGGTAATCGCATGTCTGCTTTACGATAATAAAGCAATAATAGGTATCCAATTAGCCAAGCTATTAAGCAGAGCTGCATGGGTATATCAGCCGCCTTATAAAAGAGCAGCATATTTAAAAATCCACTTAATACAATACAAGTAATTATTTTAAGTTTATTAAATTCATACTGAAATAATATTCGCAACAGCACTTGTGAAAGATAGAAAAACCCCAGTGTGAGAAAACACAAAATAACAATCCCAGTGGCACTATAGATGGTTAGGCTGAAGAAGTTGGTAACATCAAAAGATATTTTAGCATCTTCAATTAAGCTTTTAATAATACTGATAATTAAAAAAGCACTATTGGTGTACAAAAAAACACTACCCGCAGTAAATACATTTATTGAAATTCTTGTTTTACCCTCCCACTTGGTTCCGTGATTTTTAAAAAACTGCAAAAGCCAATAGAATAAAACAGCATTCACCAACAGGTCTCCCAACGAGGGATGCAGCCAATTAGACGCATAAATGGAGGGATCAAACAAAGGAAGCTTACTGTAATCAAAAGGAAATGGTACTAAATAAGTAATGAATCTAAATAAAAAAACACTGCTCACTAAAAAGCCGTACCCCTTATAAAAAGAAATTGCAGCAACCAATTCTTCTGCAATGGAATGAAGGAAGATAAAAAACAATAAAACTGCTACCAGTCGCAATAAAATGGTAATAGTATCGTATGCAATAAAAGCGCGACCCTCCTCTAATTGAACACTAAATAAATACTTGCCCTGGGTATTCAACACCCTAAAATCATTGGCACTATTGGTGATTTTATATTGCTCATTCAATCCAGGATAACCTGCAAAATCGGTATGGAAATATTTATTCTGAATAAAGTAAGACCAGCGTATGGGCAATACAGCAATAGCTATATAGTTTAGTTTCCTTAGCTTAATATTTTTTTTAACGCTGATAAACTGCCCATTTGGACTGTTAATAAAACTGATCCCATCCTGCTTCTGCAAATCGGTAGGTGTTACCACCATTTTATTGGTATTCCAGTATAATGGCACTGGCTTGTCTGCATAGGAATGCTTAAAAATAAAAAAGCCAAATTCGGTTTTTTGCAGATCATTAGCAACCTTACTATCAGCTGCATTAAACAATAATGTAGTGAGCTTAGCTGTATCATTCAACAGCGATGCAATAGCGGCTTCTTGATGGTGAATTCTTTGCTCTAGTTTTTGCTTAACTTTTTCGGGACTGGAATTGTAGTTCCAATAATTAGAAAAAATAAAAGATAGGGTGTACAACCAGGCAGCGGTTATGATTAGATACCCATTTTTATATACCGCCTTTCGAATGGTATTAATCAATCTATTGAATTTTGTTTTTTAACCATATTCCATATCGCATCCATTTGTTCAAGACTAAGATCAGAAAGTTGGTTTCCGTTTTTTAGTGAAATAGTTTCCATTGCTTTGAATCTACTGATGAACTTACGATTGGTTTTTTCCAGTGCTGCTTCAGGATCTACTTGCAAAAACCGTGCATAGTTTACCAAGCTGAATAAAATATCTCCAAATTCGGCCTCTATCTCTGCTTTATTTTGGAGTAAAATAGCTTCTTTAAGCTCCCCAATTTCTTCTTCTACTTTTTTCCAAACATCTTCTTTATTATCCCACTCAAACCCCACATGTTTTGCTTTATCTTGAATACGAAGTGCTTTTACCATGGCTGGCAGTGATACCGGAACCCCTTCTAAAGCAGACTTACCAAGCTTTCCTTCAGCAGCTTTTATTTTTTGCCAGTTTCGCTCTACTGCTGCTTCATCGGCAACTTTAACGTCGCCATAAATATGGGGGTGCCGAATAATTAGTTTCTCACAAATTCCATTGATCATTTCTTCTAGTTGAAAATGGTTTTCTTCAGCTCCTATTTTACTATAAAAAAGCAAATGCAATAATAGATCCCCCAATTCTTCTTTAATACCAACCCAATCGCTTTTATCAATAGCATCCATCAGCTCATATACCTCTTCAATGGTCATGGAACGAAGGGTATGAATGGTTTGCTTACGATCCCAAGGACATTGTTCGCGCAATTCATTCATAATAGTAACCAATCTAGCAAATGCAGCAGTAGCAGAGGTCATACAATTTTTACCGAAAATACGGAATAAGT
>JAAFJB010000092.1 GCA_013297995.1 Chitinophagales bacterium
GCATAATTTCCATTCCCACAATTTTGCTTATTTCCCTTTGAATCAATAAAATAACCTCCGGGTGAATGACAAGCGTCTTCAATAATCCACATTCCAAATTCATTCGCAAGTTCACGGATCTCCTCCAGATTATTTGCTCGCCCAGCGAAATCAACAGGTATGATTCCTCTATAAGTTCCCTTTGGAGAATTTTCTAATAATATTCTTAGTTTCTGAGTATCTATCAAATAAGTAGTTGGATCAATATCAGAAAACACCACTTCCCCACCACAATAACGAACACAATTTGCTGATGCTACAAATGTTATTGGTGTAGTAATTACTTTATCAAGCTCACACACTCCTAATGCCAAAGCACTAAGATGCAAAGCAGCAGTTCCGTTTGAGACAGCTACAGCATATTTACATCCAATATATTCAGCAAATGCATCCTCGAAATTTTTAACGTTCGGACCTTGCGTTAAAAAATCAGACTTTAGAACCTCAACAACAGCTTGTATATCTTCTTCGGATATATGTTGTTTTCCATATGGGATTCTATTCATAGAGGTTTTTAATTTTTTCTTTTAAGGATTCAACCGTTTCCCACTCAGTATTATCACCTGAATTATAACTAAATCCGTAAGGTACTTTTACTGCTTTAAACTTATCAATAAAATCAGTAAGCAACCATTTATGAGTTGAAGGAAGAATTACAAAATATTTACCTAAATCGTATGTGTAAAATGAATCTGAAGCTGTAATCATTTCCTCATGAATTTTTTCTCCAGACCGTATCCCAACTATTTTTTTATCGCAATCAGGCCCTATTGATTCTGCAATATCTGTGATTTTATACGAAGGTATTTTAGGAACGAAAATTTCACCGCCCCAAGCATGCTTTAATGCATGCATGACCATTTCAACACCTCCCTCTAAGGTGATATTAAATCTAGTCATGTTCACATCTGTTATAGGTAATACACCCTCGTTTTTCTTTTTAAGAAAGAAAGGAATTACTGAGCCATTAGACCCCATCACATTTCCATACCTCACTACTGAAAATCGAATTGGATTTTCTCCCCTAATATTATTAGCCGCAACGAATAGTTTGTCGGAAGCCAGTTTTGTAGCTCCATACAAATTAACTGGCGCAGCTGCTTTATCTGTTGACAATGCAACAACACTTTCAACATTTGTTTCTAAAGAGGCATTTATAACATTTTCAGCTCCAAGGATATTGGTTTTTACACATTCCATTGGATTGTATTCTGCAATTGGAACATGCTTCATAGCAGCTGCATGTATCACAAAGTCTATCCCTTTAAAGGCTGTTTTTAATCTATTAAAATCTCGTACATCACCTATAAAGAATCTAATTTGTGGATACTTATCATTAGGGTATTCTTGAGCCATCTCAAACTGTTTCTGTTCATCCCTAGAAAAAATAACCAATCGCTTAAGAGATGGGTATACCTTAAAGAGATGTTTGGTTAATGCTTTACCAAGTGATCCAGTTCCTCCTGTAATTAATATAGATTTATTATTAAGCATTTAGAAAATTTGAATATTGTTAATTTGATAATTTAGATTAACATAAGCACCAGGTAGCTCACTACTATATCCTATTTCTTCTTTTGACTTATCTGTTGAAAAATTCAAATAATATACAGAGTCAATTAAATCGTATGGATAGTTATCCTCTGCCATTTCTCCTTTTCTGCCTAACCAGAAATAGGTTGGGAACAAACCCGTTCTGAATGTATTTGCTGGAATTGATGCTTCAAATTCAATAATACTATTTGATTTTAATTCTTTATCGGCTAGCTGTATTAACCCTGTGGTAGCAATTTGTTCACCACTTTCGGGACTTTTTATTAAAAGTGAGAAGTACAAATCACTTATTGATTGTTTCACAGTTGCATTCACTTGAATACTTAGCACATTCATAGGGTCTAAAAAGGAATCTCCATTGTTAATCACAATTTTTGTAAACCTAACCTCACCAAACCCTCTTCTACTTGTTGCATCGTTAATAAAATCGTTCGAAGAATTTACCACAGATTGAGTTAACAAATAATCCCTAACAATCTGATTGGTGTTTCCAATTAAATTTATTAGCCCATTTTTTAATAATATAGATCTTGTACACAATTCTTTCACCGCCGCCATATTATGACTCACAAACAACACCGTTCTTCCCTCATTCACACTCACATCTTTCATTTTACCCAAACACTTTTTTTGAAACTCTGCATCACCCACTGCCAGCACTTCATCTACTATTAATATTTCAGGCTCTAAATGCGCTGCTACTGCAAATGCTAGTCTAACATACATTCCACTGCTATACCGCTTTACAGGCGTATCTATATAACGTTCTACCCCACTAAAGTCTACTATCTCATCAAACTTTTTTTGTATCTCTCGCTTGGTCATTCCCAGTATGGCTCCATTCAAATAAATATTTTCTCGGCCGGTTAACTCCGGATGAAAGCCTGTGCCTACTTCTAATAAGGAGGCTATTCTCCCCCTTACTTTTATACTGCCCGTGGTAGGTGTAGTGGTTTTTGATAAGATCTTCAATAAGGTTGATTTTCCCGCCCCATTTCTTCCAATAATTCCTAACACTTCTCCCGCTTTTACCTCAAAATTAATATCTTTTAATGCCCATACATATTCACTATTGCCCTTGCTGCTTCTATCATTGGTTTCCCCTACTTGCAAATAAGGATCTTCCTTTCCTCGGGCCTTATACCACCAACGCTTTAAGTCGTGACTCAACGCACCAGTTCCCACATCGCCCAAACGATACTGCTTTGAAATATTTTCTACTTTTATTACGGTACTCATACTTACAAATATGCTCGCTTTCGCATTGTTAGTTTTTTTTGCTTTTATTAAGCTGTTTGCCCTTTTTTGCTTCAGGCAAATAATTTTCAGATGAGACTATCTTCTTTCCAGTTTTCATTTCAAGGTCACGTCTTGCTTTACCAGCAACTGAACCACCTTGCTTGGCTACAATTTCATTTTCAATAAACCCTTTGGGGTTTCTTGTTTTTTACAATAGCAGTTGTTGAAGCTTCTCCTAACATTGAAAAAATCAACTCAAGGTCGTTCATATGATCTCGAAGATTTTGAGTTTTGTTTCCCCCCAGAAGTATCATCCGTTTAATGTATTGTTTAGGGTCGGTACTATCAGTCAAAACTGCCACCACATCTTCCACCACAAAATACCATTTTTGGTCTAGATCATTCCAAACAGCTCTTACTTGCTTACTCTCAAATAATTTAATATTACTCATCAAGTTTATACAGTGTCCATAAAAGACTTTTCTACCTTATTAAAAACCAAAGTTCCCAAGGCCAATAATACAAAAGCTGCAATACTACTATAGCCTAAATAATTCCAACTAAATTGGCCTGACCCTGTAAACGCATATCGGAAGGTTTCTATAATACTCGATAGCGGATTGGCTCTGATAAACCATGCATATTTTTGGGGAATAGTATTCATGGCATAAATAACGGGGGATGCATACATGAGCAACTGCACGCCAAAGCCTAATAAAAAAACCAAGTCGCGATATTTGGTAGTTAATGAACTTATAAGCATACCCGCTCCCAAACCAATGATGGCCATTAATAAAATTAAATAAGGCACTAATAACAAATACCAGTTGGGATGCAATTGATCGCCCATAATTAAATAATACACCCAAATGGCTAGGAATAACAACAACTGAATACCAAAACGTACCAAATTAGATACTACAATACTTAGGGGCATTACCAAGCGAGGGAAATAAACTTTTCCAAATATGCTGGCATTGTCTCTAAATACGGTTGCTGTTTTATTTAAACATTCAGCAAAATAATTCCAAAGTGTAATTCCACTCATATAGAAAACCATCATGGGTATTCCATCCGTTGAAATTTTGGCAATACTGCCAAATACCACCATAAAGGTTAGGGTGGTTAATAAGGGTTGAATAAAAAACCAAATGGGACCCAGTATGGTTTGCTTATAGGTAGCTACAAAATCTCGCTTTACAAATAAGAACAACAAATCTCTATACCGCCATACTTCTGCCAACTTAAGGTCGAATAAACCCGCTGTTGGCTGGATTATTTCCGACCATTGTTCGGCTTCCATGCTATCTACTCCTACTATCTTCTCCATATTCTTTTCCAGAAGGATTGCTTTTTATCGTCAAAATAAGGATTGGGTGATCCACTAAAATAAGGATCCCGCTTGGCGGTGCTGCCATAAGATCCATAGCCCGCTCCATAACTGCCATAGCCATAATTGTATTGATACCCATAACTATACCCATAGCCATAATAACCATACTTACCGCTCAAATTAATATCATTAATGGCCAATACAATATTCTTAAATTTCTTGCTCTCTTTTAAATCGTTTACAAAATCTATCTGCTTTTTCAAACTAAAACGTTGACGCATAATAAATAGGGTAATATCGGCGTATTTATTCAACGCAAATGCATCGCTTACCAAACCTACGGGCGCAGAATCAATTACAATATAATCGTAGTCGTGTTTCAATTTTTCAAAAAACAAATCCATTCTATCGCCAATCATTAATTCAGAAGGATTGGGTGGAAGCGGACCTGTTTTATAAATGTCTAAATTGGGAAACTCATCTAGTGTATAAACAATTTCTTTTAAGGAATCGGTTTGTCCAATTAAAAAATTAGTAATACCCTTATTGAATTCTTCGTTCTTAATAATTTTTAAACTTTTAAGCTTACGTAAATCAAATTCAAGTAGGGCTACTTTTTTTTCTGTCAACTCAAACACCCCTGCTAAATTAGCACTGATAAAAGATTTACCCTCCCCACTAATGGTAGAAGTAACCAATAATGTTTTGGCCTTGCCATCTCTTGTCACAGGCAGCATAAATTGTAAATTACTCCGCATGATGCGAAACTGCTCGGCAATAATGGAGCGTGATTTATTTACTACTATTTCATCAGTGCCATCTAAGTGACTAATTTCTCCCGCCACTGGAATATCGGTTTTATTGCTTAAATCGTTGCGAGAAATAATTTTATCGTTTAACAAATCAAGCAAATACAACAAGCCAATTGGCACTACCAAACCCAGTAGAAAAGCAAAATTTTTAATCTGTGTTTCTTTGGGTTCAATGGGTACGGGAGAAAAAGAAGCCGCATCAATATTAGAATAATTAGATTTACTAGAGATGGCACCAATAGCCGTTTCCTCTCGCTTTTGCAGTAAATAGAGGTAAAGCCTTTCCTTTAATTCTTTCTGCTTTTTCAGCTCCATTTCAATGGTATTCTTATCGGGTATTTCTCCCATTTTAAGTTCGTACTCATTGTTTCTTTCGTTAAAAATTTGTATGCGCAATGCATAGGCTTTTTTAACATTGGCGAGACTAATTAACACATTGCTGCGCATACTTTCTAGCTTGTTCTCAATAGCCGTCATGATGATATTCTCATCGGGATTTTCAAAAGCTGCTTTGTCGCGCTCTGTAATAATTTCATTGTACCTTGAAATAGTAGCACTCAATGTGGGATCTCCCAAACCCAAGGGAGAAAATATTTTTCTAAATTTATTGCGATTGTCTTTTACATAATCTTCTAACAAACGAATTACGGCGGTATCTATAAAAGACTCTTCCAAACGATTTTCGGTTGTTCCGTATTTGCCTTGGTAATAAGCAAGTTCAGAAGCAATATCCTGAAACCTTGGATTACTGTATAAGCGGGTTTTACTACTGTCGATTCTATGAATATCATTAGAAACTATGCGCAAGCGATCATCTATAAAATTGAGGGTGCTGATGGAGATTTCTCTTTTTAATTCCACATCCTGCTCCGCAAATTCATAGCCCAATAGGTTTAAAATATCGGCTGCCCTAGCGGGGTTGGATGAAGTAAGCGATAAGGAAATAATGGTAGTTTTATTGCTTAGGCTTTTTACAGAAAGCCCTGCTCTTATTTCTTCACTTGCTTCTTTAATAGAACTAAATTCAATAGTATGAGGCGTTTCGCTTTTGCCAATACGCTTGGTTCTTTTTTTAACCACCAATTTTCCCATGGGCAAATTAAGGGTATCTCCCCAGTTGAACTTATGGGCTGGCATTTTACCAATTCTATACATTGCTCCCTTATTGTCTAATTCCGTAAATTGAATAGCCCAATTTGAAGCGGAATCAAGTAACTGAGCATGGCTTAAAAATAAGGGAGAACCATTGTACAACTCCATCCGCTTAATTGTGCCGATATTAAAATAACGGATATTGAATTGCCCTTTTCTCACCACCCTTTCTAATAATTTTTTAGAGCGCAACAGTTCCAATTCATTCTCAATATTAATAGCCCTTACCCCAAACAAACCTTGAGAAACCAGATCACTATTATTGGCTGATACCGCAGAAGTACCGCCTACCAATATTTGTGAATTGGCCACAAATACTTTATCTATATACCGCAGGTAAATATTGGCACCACCCAAACATACCACCATGCTCAAGATAAACAGGGGCAGGTTTACCAAATACCTTTGCAGGGTATCCCTGATGCTGGTAGAATTGGCTTTATTGGATTGTAAGGAAGTGTCTGAAATATATCCCGGCATGAAATCTATCGGTTCAATGTTATTGCTATAAGCACAACGCTGAGTAAAATATTGAAGAAACTCACATAAGTGAGAATGGGGTTGGTTTTTAAGTTAAAGTCTAAAAACGCTCTTTGTTCAAATTTAAAATCATTTGCGGTAACTACTACCAAATCATTTTGTTGCAATTGGTACACGGGGGAATTATAAAAATTAGCGTCTCTAAAATCTACTTTGTACACTGTTCTTTTGCCATTCACTTCTCGTATCACCAATATATCATCGCGCTTGCCATCATCTGTTAATCCTGCTCCTGCGGAAATAGCATCTATTAAAGTTACTTTTTCCGTCTTGAATTTTTTTGCGCCAGGCGATCTAAACTCTCCAATTAAATTGATGGTGATATCTTCTAGCTGCACATTTACGCCAATATCTTTTACAAAGGGCCGCCACTTATCTTGCAAGGTTTTCTTTAACTCTTTTAGCGTTAAACCCTCTACGGCAAGCAATCCAATTTTAGGCAGGTCAATCTGCCCTTGGTTGTTTACCGTGTACAAGCCATCGCTCTTGCCTGTTCCGCCAAAATTAAAAATGGTAACCTGTTCTTGGTTATTGGTGGCAAGGGTATAAGCTTTTACCAAAAGGTTATCACCAGCTTTAATGGCAAGATCGTTGTATTGATAAGTAGCAATACTATCCAGCCCTTTTTGAAACAACTGCATTTCGTTCTTAAATTTCTTGGAATTGAGGCAACTGCTGAGGAAAAATAGCAGGAATAAGGGGAGTAGGTATTTCTGAATCATGGGATGAATATACGGCAAAGCCAACCTCAGTCACAATGGATGAGTTGGAGTTATATATACTAATCTGCCAAATATATGGCTTGTTTCAATAGGTTTTTCAATTGTTTTATTACCAATTCCTCACGTTTTATAAACGCTGTATTTTTTTGTAGAATCTGCCATAAATACAAACCAGTTGGTATTTATGGGCTGATTTGCACGTAATAGGTTTTTTTATGCAATAACTATGCGAGATTTTTTTGTTATTTTTGTAGTATAATCCCTTATTATTATGTAGTTAAGTAAATTAACGCAATGTAGGGAAATCAAATTTACATGCATTTTTTTAACAAATACAACAGCAAGCTCTTACTAATCAGTGTTTTATACATGGGATTTTTGCCTGTTTTTGCGGATGCCCAATTAGTTACCTACTACGCAAAGCCTACGGGTAATGCCAATTCAGTTTCTACTTGGAGTGATACCCCTGATGGTTTGGGAGCAGCCCCTACAGATTTTGCGCAAGGCGATATTTTTATAATTGGGAGTGGAGATAATATTACCACCAGTGCCGCTTGGCTTATAGATGATGCAGGTTTACCCGGTGGTGGACAACTGATCATTAATGACGGAGGTCAGTTAACCGCTAGCCATTTAGTTGGTTTTTCTGGTACCGAAACGGTGTTTCAGATGGATGCGAATAGTCGCTACAAACACAATACAGGATTGAATCTTGGTCTCCCTACCAGCATCATTAGATCTGCAGCTAATTTGTCTATAGACGCCTCATCTACCCTTGAAATTAGTGCTTCAGGCGTTCACACCAGTTTTGTAGGTGCAAGTTTTGGAAATGTTGAAGTAACTGGTGCAAGCACTATTTTTTCAGTTCGCGCCTCCGCTATTCTTACCATTCAAAATAATTTGATTATCAATAGCACTTGCACCCTCTGGCTGAGGGCGAGTAGCAGTATCTCTGGCAACCCTTCTGCATCAGGTACAGGAACTTTAAGGGTAACTAGCACCGCAGCTAGTAATTTACCTACGGGTAAATCTTGGCTATTGCCTGTTTTGGTAGACAGTTCCGCTTCTCAAAGAGTACAAGGTGGCACTTATAGTAACCTCAATACCAGTGGAGGAAATAGAGTGGTGAATACCTCTGCAGATATTATTCTTACCAATAGTTTTACCCCAGGGGCTGGTATTTATACCATTAATAGTGGCGCAACTTTTACATTTCACTTTACCGGCAATACATCTGTACCCGCACTTCCCTATCATAACCTTATCATCAATGGCACTGGTACCAAAACCCTTCTTGCCAATACTTCAGTTGCTGGAACCCTTACCGTTAGTACTGCGAATGATTTCCTATCGCTCAACGGCAAAACACTTACCCTGAATAATGGTACTGATCTTTCTAATGGCAAGCTGATTGGCTCGCCCAGTTCCAGCATTATTATTAGTGGTACCACTAGTAATAATGCAAGCCTTAATTTTAATAATTCTGGCACTGACAACCAACTAAATACCCTTACCCTAAATAGAACAGGCGGTGGTGGTGCTACCCTGCTTAGTAATGTTGACATTATTAATAGACTGGTGCTTACCAATGGCGTTTTAAACACCAATAATAATACCCTTGCACTTAGGTCTACTTCCATTGCCAACTCCGCTAGGGTTGATGAAGTGGGTGCTGGTGCTAGTATTACCTACGGCTCAGTAGGCGGTATCAGATCCGAGCGTTTTATTCCTTCCTCCCCCGGTCATAGAAGCTATAGAGACCTTAGCCCTGGTGGCATTTACACCGATAGAAGTTTTATTTTCGAAAACTGGCAAGAATCCGCTGGCTCCACCGCTGGCCTCGGTACCCATATCACGGGCATTGTTGGTGCTCCAGGCAACGACGCTACCACCGGCCTCGATAGAACCCTCTCTGGTAATATTGCCATGTTTACCTATAATGGCAGCACTTACCCAAGCGTTACCAACACCAAAACCACCCGCTTAGATCCTTATCGTGGTTATAGAATTCTTATTAGAGGCGATAGGAATGTAGACCTTACCCAAAGCCCTACCCCTACTAATATGAATACCGCCACTACGCTGCGCGCTACTGGCCAACTCATTCACGGCACGGTTAACTTTTCTACCTCTGGCGTTTCTAACGGCGTTTACAATTCTTCCTACGCACTCAATAGCAGCAGCAGCACTGGCTTTAGCTTGATTGGCAACCCCTATGCCTGCCCTGTGAGCTGGGGTAAAATTCTAGACAATGGCGTTGGCAATACCGAAAATATTCTTGGCACTTACTGGTACTTCGACCCCCAACAAGGCGTGAATGGCGTGTATACCACTTGGATTAATCTAGGCGGTGAAACAGGCACCAATAGTGGTGTTGGTAATACCAATAATTTCATCCAGCCCGGTCAAGCCATTTTTGTTAGAAATACCAGCACCAGCCCTAAAGTACAAATTAATGAAGGCGATAAAGCCATTTCAAGTACCGCTATATCTGTCTTCAGCACCCCCGCACCTAAAGGACCAACCAACAAACTAGGTATTCTCTTGCACCGCTTTATTGCTGGCCGAG
>JAAFJB010000093.1 GCA_013297995.1 Chitinophagales bacterium
CACTGTTGTAGGCCCCATTAATATGCATATTATTAGTGCTATGAAAGATCATTTGGTTTTGAAAGCGTATAGTGTAAGTACCATAAAAACCTATTTGAATGAGATGCAACAGTTCCTCTATAGGATGGGGAAGATACCTGCAGATGATTTGAAGCCCGAACATTTGAAAAGGTATTTTGTGTATTGTTTTGAAAAATTAAAGCTGAGTGAGAATACATTGCATAGTAGGATGAATGCCATAAAATTTTATTACGAGCAGGTATTGCATCGAGAGAAATTTTTTTGGGAAATACCAAGGCCCAAGAAGGCGTTGCAGTTGCCTAAATTACTAAATGAGGAGGAATTGAGAAGATTATTTAATGCTTTAGAAAATAGGAAACATAAAGCAATGTTATTTACAGCGTATAGTGCTGGATTAAGGGTAAGTGAAATTGTGAAATTAAAAATCGAACATATTGATAGTGGAAGAATGCAAATTTTTATTGAAAAGGCAAAAGGAAAAAAAGATCGTTATGTAAATTTGAGTCCAATATTACTTGACATTTTAAGGAATTATATAAAACAGTATGCTCCAAAACCAGTTATCTATCTTTTTGAGTCCGAGCAAACTGGTGGGGCATATCCCATTAGAACTGTACAGCAAATATTTAGTAATGCAAAGGCTAAAGCTGGTATATTAAAGGATGTAGGGATACATAGTTTAAGGCATAGTTTTGCTACTCATTTACTAGATAAAGGCACTGATATAAGGTATATAAAGGATTTGCTGGGTCATTTTGATATAAAAACTACAGAACGATATTTACATGTTTCTAAAAAGCAATTGGTAAATATTGCCAGCCCACTTGATGATTTATGGCAAAAAGGGCAAATAGAATGGTAGGAGAAAATGGGTTAAGACAATAAAAGTCAATTCAAACTAATTAAAATAAAGCTATGCGAGGTATAAATCGAGTAACGCTAGTAGGTAATTTGGGGAAAGATCCAGAATTAAAAATAGTACATAATAATTTGTCGGTAGCAAGGATAACCCTTGCAACAACTGAAACGTTTAGGCTAAAGAATGGAAACTTACAAAGCCAAACAGAATGGCATACAATAATTGCTTGGCATGGTTTGGCTACTCTTGCTGCATCTTATCTCCATAAAGGAAGTTTGGTATATATAGAGGGAAAAATCCGTTATCGGAATTATGAGGATAAAAATGGGCAAAGAAAGCAGGTTGCTGAAATAGTAGCGGATCAGTTGGTAATTTTAGACAAAAAACCCAATGATCTTTTAGGATCACAAATAGAAGAATAGCCTAATAATGAACTCCATCCGTTTTAGAAATAGAAAAAACCAAAAATGAATAAAAATCAATTTTATCATCGACAATACAAAATGTATAATGAAGCATCAAAAAAGCCAACAATACAAAATGTATAACTGTATTGACGCTATAACAATACAAAATGTATAACGGAAGGGTACTGGTAAACAATGGGGGGTATTTTTGCTAATTATTGGGTACTGCCGTATATTTACGTGTTGAACCAACATTGCTATGCAATGGGCATATAAAGATTTTAGGTTAAATTGTTATTCTAAATTTAATTTATGCAAGAAAAAAAACACTTCCCCAGTATGCCATTAATGCGTTACAGCGCACAGGCGAGTTATTAGATCTTGGAGAATACAGTCCACTTACCAAGCGACATTATTTACAAGAGTTGCGATTTTTATTTACCCATTATTGTGATATTCGACCTTCGCAAATAAGTTATGTAGACACGCTAAACTATCTTATTTACCTCAATAAAACATTGGGTTGTAGCCGTGTAAAATCTAAGATGGCGGCCAATAGTTTTGCCTTTTTTTTCAGACAGGTTTGCAATAAACCCTATAAAGTTCCAGCCATTCTTTTTGCTGCACACAGTAGCAAATTACCTGCGGTTATGAAAGTGCAAGAAGTGTACGCTGTTATTAATGCCCTAGATAATACAAAACACAAAACCTTAATAACACTACTGTATAGCACTGGCATGAGGCTTAGTGAGATAGCCAATTTAAAAATTGAGGATATAGATAGTACACTGATGCGCATTAAGGTAGTAAGTGGTAAAGGCAAAAAAGATCGTTTTGTACTATTATCGCATTCAGTACTTTTAGAGTTGAGGGCATACTATGTACAATACCGACCAAGTATATATTTATTTAATGGTGCAGGAGCTGGTAAAAAATATGCGGTACGAACCATACAGCATATCATGCAAAACACTTTAGCCAAAATTGGATTAGAAAACAAAAACTATTCAGTACACACCATCCGTCACAGCTTTGCTACCCATTTGATAGACAATGGTGCCGATTTACAACTGATACAACAATTATTGGGGCACCACCATATATCACAAACTACCCAATACTTACACTTAAGCAGCAAACGCATCCATCAAACGGTTAATCCTTATGATGCCATGATGCATCAAATAAACAATCCTACACCCAAAAATACCCAACCATGACTACCGCTGCCACCAAAGAGGCAGCTACTGTAAAGCATATTTTACAACAGTACCATAGGGTCTCTAGCAATAGCCATGTTCAACAAGTAATGGAGCAATTAAAAAAGTGTAGAACAGCACAACTAGGCTACCATCTTTATAAGTGTAATAATAATGATTGTAACCAATATAAATACCAGTACCATAGTTGCCGCAACAGGCATTGTCCTTCATGTGGATCATTACAAAAGGAGCAGTGGATAGAAGATAGAAGGCGGGAATTATTGCCTATACAATACTACCATGTGGTATTTACGCTGCCACACGAACTAAACGGTATCATATTGGGCAATCGAAAAGCATTGTATAATTTGCTTTTTAGCGCAGCATCACAAACGCTGTTGAGCTTTGCCAGTAACCCAACCTATTTAGCAGCAAAGCCAGCTATACTAGCGGTATTGCATAGTTGGGGTCAACAGCTTAGTTTTCATCCCCATGTACATTGTATTGTAAGCAGCGGCGGGATGGTTACCAACAAAAACAAAACGATTCGATGGATACATGCTTCTGGAAATAAAAATAATTTTCTTTTCCCAGTAAAAGCAATGGCGGTGGTGTACAGGGCTAAATATTTACAAGGGTTAAAGAAAATGATTGCTAGTAGAGCGGTAATTGCGAGTAGCGGCAGTAATATAACCGATACCATAAAAGCCCTCTACAACAAAACTTGGGTTGTATATGCTAAAAAGCCATTTGGTGGACCAGAGCAGGTGATTGAATACTTAGGCAGGTACACCCACAAAGTAGCCATTACCAATAGCCGAATAAAAGTAGTTGATGATACGAACCGAAGTGTAACTTTTGATTATAAAGACTACTCGGCTAATGGGATGCAAAAGTGTATGCAACTAGATGTTGGTGAGTTTATCCGCCGTTTTGAGCAGCATGTACTGCCAAAATATTTTACCAAAATACGCAGTTATGGGTATTTAAGTAACCGCAATCGGCAAACAAATATTGCTGCAATAGTGCAGTGTATGCAGTTGCCACCACATCCAAAAAAAGTAGTAATACCATGGCAAGTAAGGCTGCAAGAACGCTTTGGTATAGTTTACAATCAATGCAGCCATTGCAATCAGCCAACATTACTATTGGTGAGCTTAAGCTATAAACCACCCATGATAATGGATGGATAAATGAGTAGTACCAAATGGGAATAAAAAGTGTTGCAAAACAAAACTGCATTGGACAGAAGGGGATTGGTATGTTCACCAGTGAAAAAATAGCCAATGTTTGTATCTCCAACTAAAATAAAAACTATATTTATAGAAATTAAACAACCAAATCAATGAAAAAGCAGCCCCAACTAAAATATGTAACACCAAAATTTTACTGGCAAACCAATACAAGAACCATACTTTATACCTTAGATAACTAACCATCGGTCAACACAAAATTATCCGCCACCCCCTTGATAGCTCCTGCGCAATCAAGGTTTTTTAAAAGGGGGTAGCGGATAATTTTATAAGAGTTGTACGCAACCCTATTTGAAAATTCCGTCCACCTTCAAGCGACAAGACATTCAAGGCGAAAACCCTAACCACCCACCGCACATTGCAGCACATTTGCAAGGCACACAAAACCCGCCGCACAAAAGCCAACCTTGCAAAAGAGCTGCAATTGCCAACACACGGCAAACAGTCTGCGGTTCGACACATTACCACAACCTTTATGTAAATTTGCAAACCTCTCTACGGTGGACAAACAACATGAAACTATACATTAAGAACATGGTTTGCAGCAGATGCAAAATGGTAGTAAAAGCCCAATTGGAAAACAGGGGGCTTCGCCCCCTATCTGTCAATTTGGGCGAAGTAGAAATTGAAGAAGAATTATCAAAAGCCCAACTATTACAGTTGGACACATCATTAAAAACTTTAGGCTTTGAACTTATTGACGATAAAAAAAGCCAAACCATTGAAAAAATAAAAAACGCCATCGTTACATTAGTTCATCATTCAGACCACAACCTAAAAACAAACTTATCAGCATTTATCACCTCACAAATACACCAAGACTATAATTATTTAAGCAACCTGTTTTCAGAAGTAGAAGGAACAACCATTGAAAAATATTTTATAAGCCAACGCATTGAACGAGTGAAAGAATTAATTGTTTATGACGAACTAAGTTTATCTGAAATTGCCGACCAATTGGGCTACAGCAGCGTTGCTTATTTATCCAATCAATTCAAAAAAATTACAGGATTTACACCAACCTATTTTAAATCGCTGAAAAAATACAAACGAAAAAACATAGAGGAACTGTAAATGTTACAACTCTAATACAAAATTCCACAATAGCTACCCCAAGCAGCCAAATTACCTTTGTGTCAAACAAAAAAAACTATGACACATACTTATAAAGTTACAGGCATGACTTGCGGCAGTTGCGAAGCAAAAGTAAAAAGCAGTTTATTAATGTTGCCCAATATTACCGAAGTGGAAGTTTCAAAAGAAAAACAATCTGCAACTATTACAATGGACAAGCATATTGCACTTTCTACTTTTCAAAATGCGTTGGATAAAAAATATTCTATAACCGCAATGGAACACAACGAAACGGCAGAGCAAGCCAAAAGTTGGTTGGCTACTTACAAACCCATCTTACTTATTTTTGGTTATATCACTACCATTACAATCATTGCAGCTACGCATCAAAATACCTTTCATTGGATGCAAGCCATGAATATTTTTATGGCAGGTTTCTTTCTAACCTTCTCTTTCTTTAAAATGCTTGACATAAATGGCTTTGCCGAAAGCTACAGCATGTACGATATTGTGGCAAAGAAAGTAAAAGCATGGGGCTATGTTTATGCTTTTGTTGAATTGGGTTTGGGCATTGCTTACGCCACCAACTTTCAACCTTTAGTTACAAATATTGTTACGTTAGTTGTAATGAGCATCAGTATTATTGGGGTTTTGCAAAGCGTATTTAACAAGCGTAAAATACAATGTGCTTGTTTGGGTGCAGTTTTCAACTTGCCCATGAGTACAGTTACAATTATTGAAGATGCTTTGATGATTATAATGAGTGCTATAATGATTTACTCTATTATCTAACAAAATCTGTTTAACAACCATACAAAAAACCTTTTCGTACATTTACAAAGTGAAAAAAATAGTTGCCATATTACTTTTAGTTATCTACGGAAGCACTTCTGTAGGGGCAACTATACACATGCACTACTGCATGAACGAGTTTGTGGGTTGGAACTTGTGGCACGGCGACAAAGAAAATGAATGTGGCAAGTGTGGTATGAAAGAAAAGAAAGGCGGTTGCTGCAAAGACGAACACAAGCAACTAAAACTTTCTGCCGACCAAATCCACAACCAATTAAAAGCATTTGTATTTGAGCAGTTTCTTGCACCAGTAATTTTAACAGATTATCCTGTTTATAATTTTACGCAACCACAATCGGCTGCCGTAATATTTCCCAAAAGCAATGCACCGCCAAACCGATGGCGAAATGTACCACTATATCTTTCCAACTGCGTTTTTTTAATTTGATATTAAATTGAATTTTCAATTTACCCAATGCAATAATTGTGTTGGTCTCTTTGTGCATCCTTGCACTTTTCAATTTATAAATTTAAAAAACAAAACAATGAAACTATTCAGTTTAATAGCAGCAGTAGCGTTATTATTAACCACCGCTTGCCAAGCCCAAATTAAAAATGCAAAAACCGCAACCGTAAAAGTGTATGGCAATTGTGGAATGTGTGAAACCACTATTGAAAAAGCTGCCAACAAAAGCAAAACTTCGAAAGCCGATTGGAACGAAGAAACCAAAATGGCAACCATCACCTACGATAGCAAGAAAACAAATGTAGATGCCGTTTTAAAAAACATAGCCCTTGCAGGTTACGACAATGAAAAATTTCTTGCACCCGATGCAGCATACAACAAATTGCCAGGTTGCTGCAAGTACGATAGAGAAAAGAAAACTGCAATGGTAACAACCCCAGCTAAGGACACAATGGCTTCTATGCAAAACCACGACAATCATAATCATGGTGGCATGGCAAATGCTGCACAGGAAACAAACCAATTGACAGCAGTTTTTGACAGCTATTTTTCTTTAAAAGATGCCTTAGTAAAAACCGATGGAAATATAGCATCTGCAAAAGCCAAAGATTTGCAAACAGCTATCAACGCTGTAAAAATGGACAAGCTAGCAATGGATGTTCACACCGTTTGGATGAAAGTTTTAAACGATGTAAAAACAGATGCAGAACACATAAACAACACAAAAAACATAGCCCACCAGAGAGACCATTTTATGAGCCTTTCAAAAAATATGTACGAGTTAATTAAAGTTGCTAAACCTACAGAAACTGTTTACTACCAGTTTTGCCCAATGGCTAATGACGGCAAAGGTGCAAATTGGTTAAGCAAAGAAAGCGGCGTTAAGAACCCTTACTACGGTTCTCAAATGCTTACTTGCGGCAGAACAGTTGAAACGATAAAGCAATAAAAACAAAGGGCATGACTGTAAAAGGTCATGCCTTTTTTAACCTTATATAAATGAAATATTTAAAATGGATATTCAAAAAATTATTTGTAAAAAAGTGTTGCTGTTAGCAATACTTTTTACACTAATCATATCAAATGTATTTGCTCAAAAAGTTGTTCGTTACGACTTATATGTAAAAGATACCATCGTAAATTTTACAGGAAAACAAAAACGAGCCATTGCAGTAAATGGGCAAATACCAATGCCCACACTTATATTTACCGAAGGCGACACAGCAGAAATTTATGTACACAACGAGTTGAACGAAGAAACTTCTTTGCATTGGCACGGACTTTTTTTACCCAATAAAGAAGATGGCGTACCTAACCTTACACAAATGCCCATCAAACCACATACAATGCATATTTATAGGTTTCCAATTATTCAGCACGGTACACATTGGTATCATAGCCACACAGGTTTGCAGGAGCAAATTGGTATGTATGGAAACTTTGTGATGATGAAAAAAGCAGATGATAAAACATTTAGAAAAGGCATTGACGATTTACCAACTGTACCTGTTGTATTAAGTGAGTGGACAGATTACAACCCAGAGAATGTGCATCGTATGTTACACAACGCAAGTGATTGGTTTGCCATCAAAAAAAATGCAACACAATCATACAGCGAAGCCATAAAAGCAGGACATTTTAAAACCAAACTAAAAAACGAATGGAAACGAATGTTGGCAATGGATGTTAGCGATGTGTATTACGATAAAATTTTAATGAATGGTAAACCAAGTACCGACATTACAAGCGTTGACGGAAAGCAATTAAAGGCAGGAGATAAAGTAAGGCTTCGCATTTCAAACGGTGGAGCATCCTCTTACTTTTGGCTTACTTATGCAGGTGGTAAAATTACAGTAGTTGCCAATGATGGCAACGATGTAGAGCCTGTAGATGTGGACAGATTAATTATTGCCGTATCAGAAACTTACGATGTAGTAGTAACCATTCCAGCAGAAAACACAGCCTTTGAATTTTTAGCAACCACCGAAGACCGCACTAATTCAACATCTTATTATATCGGTAATGGCATCAAACAATTAGTAACGCCACAGCCACGATTGAAGTATTTTGAAGGGATGAAAATGATGAACGGCATGATGAAAATGAATGGCGATTTAGATGATATGGGAATGCGTATGAGCCTGAACCAAATGGATATGAATGTGGTAATGTATCCTGAAATTACAGGCGAAGCAAAAAAGAAAGCTGCCGACAAAATGGGTAATATGAAAATGACAGAGGATGATTATAACAGTAATAAACTTTCTGATATTGTTACCCTCAATTATGCCATGTTGCGTTCACCCACAAAAACCAATCTTCCAAAAGATGCACCTGTAAAGGAATTGAAGTTTGAACTCACAGGCAACATGAACAGATACGTTTGGAGTTTAGATAATAAAGTTGTGAGTGAAGCAGATAAAATCTTAATAAAAAAAGGCGAAAACATTCGTATCATTTTATACAACGGTTCTATGATGCGACACCCTATGCACTTGCACGGACACGACTTTCGTTTGCTAAACGGACAAGGCGATAATGCACCACTAAAAAACATTGTGGACATTATGCCAATGGAAACCGACACTTTAGAATTTAACGCCAATGTTGAAGGAGATTGGTTTTTTCATTGCCATATATTATACCACATGATGAGTGGAATGGGCAGAATTTTTACTTACGAAAATCAAGCAGCCAATCCATTAATACCAAACCCTAAATTAGCACAACGCAAACTTTTTGCTGACGATAGAAAATTTCATTTTATGGCAGAGAATGATTTTGCTACAAACGGAAATGATGGAATGGCAATGTTACAAAATACACGATGGAGCATTGGCACAGAGTGGCGTTTAGGTTATCACGATATGCATGGCTACGAAACAGAAACACATATAGGCAGATACATTGGAAAAATGCAATGGCTTATGCCTTTCATTGGGTTTGATTGGCGGTACAGAAAATTAGAAATGGATGGAATGGGGAATGTACAAGGTGAAAAAAACATGTTCGGACAAACCAATACTAAAGACAACAGAAAACAATTTAGTTTGGGTGTAGCTTATACCCTTCCGATGCTTGTAATTTTTCAAACAGAAATTTACCACGATGGAAATGTGAGGCTACAATTAATGAGAGAAGATATTCCGATTGCAAAACGGTTGCGTATGAGTTTTATGCTTAACACAGATAAGGAATACATGGCAGGTTTTAAATACATAGTTGGCAAAAATTTTGGCATATCCACACACTACGACAGCGACATGGGTTTTGGTGCAGGGGTTACATTGAATTATTAATGACACTAAATTAATTTTACAGTCGGGCAGGTTGACATAACAAAAGTTTTCTGTCCGACTGTTTCTTTGCATCATCACTTAGGACAAATAATTTGAAATCCCTAACAAGCCAACGCTGCAAGTCAGGCACATGGGCAGGCACACAAACCCACCGCACAAAAGCCAACCTGCCCAAGAGCCTGCCTTGCCCTACACACGGCAACCATCATTCGGTGCGACACAAACCCACATTATAGACCACCACGAAGAAAGGGTATGCGTACAACATTAAGCGGAGTAGAATAAATGCCCGCTAAAAATGCCCCATTATCAAGGAAGATGGTGGGGCATTTTTGCTACTCCATGTTAAGCTCACACTGGGATGTAGTTCAGATTGTAGTAGGTGTATTT
>JAAFJB010000094.1 GCA_013297995.1 Chitinophagales bacterium
CGGCAATTTCTATGGCTCGGCGTTTTGCTTCGTCAAGCAAAGTACCTTCGGCGTTTATGGCCTCCATCGAAAAAGAATTATCAATGTAAATACTTATTATATTGCGATTTAACTGGTTATTACTAGCACTAGGCCTGTAAGGTTGTGCAAAAGCCATTACCAAAAAAAATATTGCCAAAAGCCTAGTGGCTAAAATTAACAGGTTTTTAAGTTTTTGGCTATGCGCCGTTTGTTGCTGTATATTTTGTAAAAATCTTACGTTGGTGAAGTAAATTTTTTTAAACTTTCGGAAATTAAATAGGTGTATAATCACCGGAATGGCGAGTGCGAATAGGGCGAACAAAAAGTTTGGCGACAGAAACTTCATTGAGTTGTAAATGTAAGAAAATTTGTTTGGGAATTGGTGGGTAAATTGCGGTTGGTTTTTATTGGATTTTTATCTTCCATTGGTGCATTGTAGAAAAATATTATCCGCAGCAAAAAAACACAGCCCGTGGTTGGTGGCACACCAAAAATTAACGGTTGATGTGCCACCAACCACGGTAATGTTGCAGCTGTACATAAGCATCATTTTGAAACACCACCCTAAATTTATGCTGAGGCATTATTCCAAAATTAATCCCTTAAAAACATCATTTATTTCGGTAAAATCTTGCTCGGTAGCTGTTGCTACACGTTGGCGTACAATATTTTTATGCCATTGCGGTATATCTAAATCCTCAACAGTACTTACAGGGCTAATTAATTTTATAACATCTATTTGCGCTAAATCTTCTAATAAGCGAAGCGAATTTGGATGTAACAATTCTACGATTACTGTTTGTGGAGTTTGCATATTTTAACTTTAAAACTAACAAACCAAATATACATTATTTTAAAGTTTTATGTTGGAGAATTGCGTATCTTTAAATAATAAATTTCCCTCAATCTATCCCTTCAAAAAAATCTTTTAGCTTGATGTTAAAAAACACGCATATTTTTTTAAGTGTGCTTACCGTTAAATTATTTTTGCCAGTTTCTATACGGCCTATGTGTATGCTGGTTTCGTTGATGAGTTCTTCTTGAGATAAATTTGCTTTTTCGCGAAGCTCTTTTAGCCGCATCGCAATTTTTTTAAGCAATATTTCATCTCTAATTTGTCCCATTTACTGGAGACCAATTTGAAGAATACATCTTGTAATTATAATTACGAATATGTCATTATTTATTTTTAGCTTTGATGTGATAACAAAAATTTAAAAACACTAAAAAAAATCTCAAAAAATGAAAAAATTATTACTGGGTTCTATTGCGTTAACCTTATTTTCGGTTTCGATACTATTATTTCAAATTTCTTGTAAAAAAGAAGTTACTGCAGCACAAGAACCAGCAGGTGCTGGGGGTGTAAATCAATTGGGCGTTATTTTGTTTGAAAAGACCTTTACAGGAACTTTAACCCCAAAAAAACAAAGAGAAATTTGGATAGCTAATATAGATGGTACAAATGCTCGTAAAATACCTGTTAATATACCAAGTGATATAGGTTTTTACGATGCTAAACTATCGCCAAATGGTAAAACAATAGTATTTTGGGGAGAGTTAAGAACAAATTACAGCAACAACGCAATTTATTCTTTCTCGATAGATGGCACAGGATTGAAAAGAATTTTAGCTTTTGATAGCGAAATTATTGACGACAAAAACTACCCATCAATAAACTTGTGTAGTGTAAATTAAATTTAAAAATCACTAAAAAAAATCTCAAAAAATGAAAAAATTATTACTGGGTTCTATTGCGTTAACCTTATTTTCGGTTTCGATACTACTATTTCAAATTTCTTGTAAAAAAGAAGTTACGGCGGCACAAGAACCAGCAGGTGCTGGGGGTGTAAATCAGCTTATGGTATATGCTAAAAGTTTTATAAGACCCGCAGGATCAGCACAAAAAGAAAAAGAAATTTGGATAGCTAATATAGATGGTACAAACCCACGCAAAGTACCTGTTAATATTCCTAGTGATTTAGGTTTTTATGATGCTCATTTAACTCAAAATGGTAAAACAATTATATTTATGGCAGAGTCCAAAACAAATTATCGTAAAAGAGCAATATATTCTTGTTCGATAGATGGCACAGGATTTAAGAAAGTTTTAGATTTTGATAATGAATATGTTAACGACACAAACTATTCAAATGTAATTTTGGGGAGTGTAAATTAAACATAAACGAAACCTTCCTCAGCCCGTGGTTGATGGCACACCAAACACCAATTAAAAAATCCTTCCTCCTTAATTTGAGCAGGGATTTTTTTTGATAGCAGTAAAATAAAATATTACCTTTATAAAAAGAATAAATTATGGATATTTCCTTGAAATACAAAATAGCAGAAAAAATTATCGAGAGTAATGATGATACGCTGCTTAACCAAATTAAAAGTTTATTAGGTTTATCGGAGAATGATTTTTGGGGAGAATTGCCAATAGAGGTTCAGCAGGCAATTCGCCAGTCGGAACAGGAATTTGAGCTAGGCTGCGGTATTCCACACCTACAAGTAATGGATGAAATTAAAAAGCGTTTCTCTAAAGTTTAGATGCAAAAACAATTAGCTTATCCCCCAAATTTTTTACCCATTCAATTTCTTATCATATTTAATACCTTAGCTTTAAATATATTTTATAAATTTACAAACAGAAAAACTAAATATTTTACAAACCATTTTAAACACCAACGATGAAAGTTTGATAATGGACATAAAAACTTTAGTAGATAACAGCAATATAGATTGGTTTAAACATTTAACCCACTAGCGCAACAAGATGTTTTAGAGGGTTTAGCCCAAGCTGATAACAGCGAGGTTGTAGCACATAGCGATGTTGTAAAAAGTTTGGCAAATGGGGCTTGAAATAATTTGGACTAAAAAAGCGGTAAAAACTTTTGGCGATAGAATAGCTTATTTAATCTATACAGCAGCTTTTAACTGATTGATTTGCAGATATAATTTTCCTATAAAAATTTTATAGGGAAAATTGAGCCCCATTGGGCAAAATCTGAAGAAGCCTGTTACTCTGAACGATTGAAGAGTCTAAAATACGTTGATGAGACTCTTCAATCGTTCAGAGTAACAAGTGGTTTATTGTTTAATAATCTATACAGAAGATTTTAACTGTTTGATTTACAGTTGCAATTTTTCTTGTAGAAATTCTCACAAGCTGCTGTTCTAAAAATTTTATAGGGAAAATGCGGCCCTATTGGGGGAAAGTGGAACAGCGGGATTTTTTTAACACAAGCACTATGCCAATTGTTTCTAATCTTTTATTCACTTACATTTGTACTATTATTCATTTTTAGCTCATAAATACGATAAATAATGACGTTTGGAGAAAGAATTACCTACGCCCGCAAGCAAAAAAAACTTACACAGAGCGACCTTGGAAAGCTGGTAGGCACTAGTGGCGATATCATTGGCAAATACGAAAGGGACGAAATTAAGCCCTCGGTAGATGTGGCCGCAAAGATTGCCGATGCCTTGGCCGTTACCATTGATTACCTTGTAAAAGATGCGCAATACCAAAACATTGACAATGATGCCCTAAACCGTTTGCAACAGATTGAGAAACTCCCCAAAGAGGAACGCTCGCATTTGTTTGCCACGATGGATGCTTTTTTTGCCAAAAATAAACTGCTGGCTTTGCTAAAATAATTTGAGATTTTGTAATACCTCATTTCAGAAAAATAAAAATAAACAACGATGAAAGTACTCATAGAAATACCCGATAACGAACTTGGCTTTGGAATGAAAGTTTTAAACAGCCTTTCCTTTGTTAAAAACGCAAAACCGATGAGCCTCGCCTCAGCTATGCTTTGGGACAACCTAAAGGAAGCTGCCGAACAGGTGCGCTTGCACAAACAAGGGAAAATTAAACTCAAAACCGCTCAAGAACTGCTCAATGAGTTATAGCATTATCCTTACACACCGTTTTGAAAAAGAACTCAAACGACTGGCTAAAAAATTTCCGTCCCTTAAAAATGAGTTTGCACAGCTTATTTGACCAAATTATAGAAAACCCCGAAAGTGGTACTTTTATCGGCAATTTCTGCTATAAAATACGTTTGCCTATCGCCAGCAAAGGAAAGGGAAAAAGAGGTGGTGCTAGGGTTATTACCTATCTATACCTTGACACCGAAACCGTTTACCTCCTCACCATTTACGATAAAGCCGAAAAAGAAGACCTAAAACCCAACGAACTAAAAAATATGCTGGACAGCCTGGAACTGGGCGAATATTGATTGGATTTTGTTTGTTTTTTACGGGTTACAAACCCTACGATTTGAGCTTCGAGGTTGCAAACCTCAAAGAGCCGTATATGTGGAAGAGCTGTACAATCATAGTCTATTTTATTTTATCAGTAAATAATTATTTACTTTCATTTGCCATTTTTTACGCTAATTTCGTTCTACAAATTAGTATAAATACCCTATTGATACCATAAATACGCAGAAAAATGGATACATTTGGCAAAAAAAAATAAAAGAAGCAAGGGAAACAAAAAACTTTTCACAGGCTGAAATAGCCCGTCAAATTGGAGTGCATCACTCTATTATTGGCAAATATGAAAGAGACAAGGTAAAGCCTTGTATTGATGTGGTAAAAAAAATAGCTTTGGTGCTGGATACTACCGCAGGTTTTTTGATGGACGAAACAAAGGAACAAAATGTACTGAAAGCCCCTTTGATGTTTAAGCGTATGGCCGATATAGAAAGTTTGCCTCCCAGAGACAAGGAAAGCCTGTTGCTTACCGTTGATAATTTTATCAAGGCTACCAAATTTAACAGTTTATAAAAAAATAAGGATATGATTTTACAAGTGATAACCCCTCAAAAAGAGAACTTTGATTTGCCCGTAAACTTTCCGAAAGATTATATAGGAAAACAGGTTCACATACTGTTTTATGTGGACGAAGATGTAAAGAAAACCGCCCCCAAAACTGTTGCCAAAAAAAAACCGTCCGACTTTTTTGGAATATTGACGCAAGACGAGGGCGAGAAATTTAACCAGCACATCCAACAAATACGCAACGAATGGGACAGAGGTATCTGATTGACACCAATCGCCCGAAAAAATGCCCCTCATAGAAGATTTCATAAGCTTGGCAACCATACTCCCGCTGGATAGGGACGTTACCCAAAAAGCCATCGAGATACGCAGAAACAACCGAAAACTCAAGCTCGCCGATGCCATTATTGCCGCCACCGCCATCGTTTACAACCTTGCCCTCATCACCAACAATACCAAGGATTTTGTAAGGCTAAAAGGTCTCAATGTTATTGACCCACATAAGGTGTAAACCACCAAAAAACACATTTTTGAACCTTTTTGGTAAGTTTTTTACGGATTGAAAATCCTACGGTTTACGCTTCGAGGTTTTAAAACTAAAGCGGGATATGCCGAACAGCGGGGATTTACAAACCCTACGATATGTAACTCGACTTTACAAAAGTCAAATAGCTGGAAGCGTGTTCCACGCCCCACAGCTGATGGCATTTTATATACCCAAACAGTTTTGTTATGTTTGCATTTCAATTACTAATCAGCAAATAATACAACGATATGGGTTTAGAAGCAAGACTTTCCGCACTCCGCAAAGAGAAAAAAATATCTCAACAAGAACTGGCTGAAATAGCGGGAATACACCCTAATGTGTTGGGCAGATATGAAAGAGGCGAAGCCTCCCCATCGGTTGAGATGGCTTCTAAACTATCGAACGCTTTGGGCGTTTCTCTTGATTATTTGGTTGGCAATACGGATGTAGAACTGGCTAAATCCCTGCTGAATAAAATCGCTTCTATTCAAAAACTTGCTGATGAAGATAAAACCTGTATTATGTATTCAATCGATGGGCTGATACAACACGCCAAAACAAAATCGGCTTACGCCACCAAATAAATTACAATATGATAAAGACAATCGTAACTCCGCAAAACAATAACCTGTATTTGGTAATACCCAACAACTACATAGGCAGGGAAATAGAAGTGCTCCTTTACGCAAAAGACGAGCTGCAAGTAGAAAAAATAATGGCTAAAAAAACAATGGCTGATTTCACTGGTGTTCTCTCTGTAAATGATTACCAATCTTTAAAATCACATACCGAACAAGCCCGTAAAGAATGGAACAGAGCTATTTAATCGATACCAACGTAATTATTGATAATTTTGGGAACAAGCTACCCGAAAAGGCTAAAAATTTGCTCTATTCAATAGATATGACCGTTTCGGCTGTTACCAAAATTGAAGTTTTGGGTTGGATAAACGCCACCAAAGAACAACTGCAACCGCTGTACGATTTTATGGAAATAGCCAACATTTTACCCATAAACGAAGCGGTAATTGAAAAAACAATATCCATAAGACAAAACAAAAAAATTGCCCTTGGCGATGCCATTATTGCCGCTACCGCTCTTGTTTACAACTTAGTTGTAATATCCCGTAATACCTCTGACTTTAAAAATATTGATGGCTTGCAGGTGATTGATCCGCATAGCTTGTAATTATAAAAGCCCTAATTAATAAGGCTTTTGTTTGTTTTTTACAAGTTACAAACCCTATGATTTGAGCTTCGAGGTTGAAAACCTCAAAGAGCCGTATATGTGGAACAGCGGGGACAGCTTGGGCTATGCTAAACTTGTGATAGCTATGGGTTGAAAACCCTACCATTTACGCTTCGAAGTTGAAAACCTCAAAGAGCGTTATATGTAGAACAGCAGGTAAAGCCACGTTTTTTTGCCCCCTTTTTTTTTCTTTTTTTATCCTGTAAAGCAAGTATTTTATTATGCAAAGTTGCAAACTTTGCTTACCCAGCATCACAAGTTACGCTACGCTAAACTTGCGACAGCTTGGGGGTTTTATCCTCATGGAACGGACAGTGCAACCGTAAATTCTTATCAGGTTTGAGGCTGTAGTAATTGAGTACCGTAGCCAGTGTGAGCCTTTGTTTTATCTCTGCTATTTCCATTGCAAAATTATTATTATCTTTTTTAGACAACGCAAATCTAATTATTATTATCCAAATAAGATAATATATATTTCACTATTTGGATAAATAGTGAAATATATATTATCTTTTTTAGATAAATTTGTATCGTTATTTAAAAACGAATTATACAATGAACACGGCTGAGAACATCAAAAAACTAAGAGAAGATAAGGGATTGATGCAAAAACAGGTTTATAATGAGATTGGCTTAAAACCTGCTCATTACAATAAACTTGAAAAAGGATTGATTGAACCTTCTATTGATATTTTAGACAGGTTGGCTTCATATTATGGCATTGCCATTGACGAGATTATACATTACAGTAAAGGAACGCCTAAGGTGGTTACTATTGAAGATAAAACGGCAAGTGAACAAGTAAAATTAATGGCTCAGCTGAACGATAAAGATAAAAACACTGTAATGAATATTATTGATACAATGCTTACCAAACAAAAATTTCAAACGTTCTTTGAACAAAATATTCAACCTGCTAAATAAAAAACTATGCTTACAGTACATCCACAATACATAAAAGATACCAACGGTAATAAATCGTTGGTTATACTTCCTGCCAAAGAGTTTGATACACTTATGGAAGAGTTAGAAGACATTGAAGATATTCGCCTTTATGATGAAGCAAAAAAAGAAGATACTGGCGAACGCATTTTATTTTCTGATTATTTAAAAAATAGAAAAACAAAAAATGCCTAACTATACTGCTGTATTATCTAAAAAAGCTCAAAAACAATTAGATAAATTTTCTGATAACATTGCCGAACCTATACTTGAAGCCATTGCACAGCTTGAAGAAAACCCACGCCCTGCTGGTTGTAAAAAATTAAAAGGTAGAGACGGATACAGAATTAGAACTGGCAACTACCGCATTATTTACAATATTTTTGATAATGAACTTATTGTAGATATTATTACCCTCGGACATAGAAAAGATATTTACGAGTAAAGTTGCGCTTTGCTCTTTTTACGGGTTGCAAACCCTACCATTTGAGCTTCGAGGTTGAAAACCTCGAAGAGCCGTAGTTATATGTAGAACAGCAGGTTAGCTACGCGTTTTTGGCAAGTTTTTTTCGGGTTAAAAACCCTACGATTTGAGCTTCGAGGTTGAAAACCTCAAAGAGCCGTATATGTGGAACAGCGGAATGTGTTAAAATTAGTGGTGCGTGGGGACACGCACCACGGCTGGAGGTTTATTCAACGAGTTCAATGCGACTTGAATTTTCAAATCCAGCAGTCCATTTACTCGCTTTGTAAATCCAAAGTCTGTTATATTTTTTCATTTTAACCTTCAATGGAATGTTAATAAAATTATCGCCCGCAACTATCTTTAATATGTTACCCTCCTTGAAAAATTTATTGCCTAAGTATAATTCTGCTATTTCAGTATCCTTATTATCCAATAAGCAATAACCAATTGAGTGATTTGTTTTACAGAAAAAATTTTTAATCAATGAGTTATTTATATAAAAAGAAATTTGTTGTAATGTATCAAACCCAGTTCTTAAGCTAACAGATATACCTTCAGAATTTTCGATAATAAACCCTTCATCATTCCAATAAGTTACTTCTACCTCACTTTGAAATATAGAGTTATTACCTATCTGCCTAATGCTATCTACATGAACCGAATTTTTATTATAAAATATTGAACATGATAAAAACATATTGGCCAGAAGACTAAAAATCACGGAAAATTTAATTTCTTTTAGTGTCATTATTTATTTCTTTTTCAATAGTTTGATTTTGTTGGGGAGAAACGTAATTACCGCTCGTACTTGGAGTAGGATTATAATCTGATTTATTAGGGTCTCGGCTTCCACCAAAAGAATTCATTAAATTGAACTCGTAAGTAGCTGGCCCTACAGGTGCTAAACCTTGTATGTCAGTTTCAGATGCTCCATGGAAAGGGTGCTTCAAACCTCCTGAATGACCTAATTCATGGGATGCTGTACGAGCAATATCATCAATACTTCTTTCTTCACCTCCCAAAGTAACAGCAACTTTAAGATTGTTTTTTTGAGTCTGACCTATTCCATTGTCTGTATTTCCCGTTATATATCCTTTTAAATTATTGGCTTTATCGTAGCTAGGTATTGCATCACTCAATTCAATTGTAAAATCTCCTTTTTCAACAAATTCAACACTGGTTAAAATATTAGGATTAGAGAAAGTACCGTTGCCTTGCTGGCTAAAATCTCTTTCAACAGTTTGCTTTATTGCATTTTTGTATAAATCAATTGATTTTAAATCTGATATTATCTGAGAAGAATTGCTAACGGCAATCTTTATAGTTCTTCTTATTTCCACTTCACTTTTAAAAAAATTAAAAGTTGTACCTGAACTACTCCATTCTAAACCATCCTTATCAATACCGTCAATAGGTCTATTGCTCGCAAACTGATAAGGCGTAAGCATTGGATAATTTTTCGCAATCGGGTCAACACTTAAAAATCTTTGCAGTCTTGTGTCGTAAATTCTAAACCCATAATCCTGCTGTGCGCCCTTAATATTATTGCCATTAGCATCTTTCTTTACCTCGTTATCGTTTTCTTTGCCGTTAAAGCCGAAGATGTTACCGCTACGATAATTATTTTCACTTTTTTTGTACCTCAAACTTTTATTTATCCAACTTATTTTTAAGCCAGTTGTATAAGCGTGATTTATTTTGAGGCATCCCATTT
>JAAFJB010000095.1 GCA_013297995.1 Chitinophagales bacterium
GTATTTGGGTAAGTATTTCCTGCACCAATCCTTCCCTTACCTCGCCACTGCCTCGGTATATGCCTACATTACCTGCTTCACGAGCTTCTGCTATAACGTAAGTAGATCCAGCTTCTAGCTCAGCGCGCATCAATTCAATCCATTTATAAGGCGGAATAATATGGGCTGCATCCTTACTACCAACCTCACTTAATACGGTTGCGTGCTGGGTTAATTTTTCAATATAACCACACTTTTCTGCGTGGGGTATATTTATAGAACCATCACTCACTTCAATATAATCAATGCCATAATCTTTGCAAACGGCTATATAATCATCAAACTGGTTCCTAATTAAAAATGCCTCAAACAAAGTACCACCAAAATAAACAGGGATATCATAAGTAGCATAAACCTCCAGTTTCTCCCTAAGATTTGGCGTAACGAATGAAGTGCCAAAGCCAAGTTTTACAATATCTACATGGGGCCGGGCAATACTCATAAAGTCTTTCACCTGATTAATGCTTAGACCTTTGTCCATCACCATGGTAATACCCGAATTGCGGGGCTGGGCTGTTCTTTCTGGTATCTGTGTAAGATTAAAATTCATTCCTATTCATTTATTCGGGTGCGAAAATACACAATACTATTGAGAAGCTGTTTGAGTTGGTAATTTGATTTTTGGGAAGCAGCTATGCTGGCAGCAATGAAGGGGACTAAGCGTTTAAATTTTTCTTCCCTTTTTGTACCTAGCAATAATGTCTACTACCTGATTATTTTGAAGAATGGTGGGATTTAATTCCATGAATTTCTTAAGTAGTTTGGGCGATTTCTCCATCCCATTTTCCAGTCGCAACAAAGCCTCTTTGGTTTTTCCCAATGAAAATAATAGGGTACTTGCATAGAAAAAAAACAGTGGCTTTTGCTCGGTGGCTTTTAAAGCGACTGCACACTGTTCCAAAGCATCTTCTTCCATGCCCGCATTCATTAGGCAACGAATAAGGGCTTCCCATCCAGCAACGTTTTTGGGTCGGTGCCTTACTACCGTCCCAAAAAACTGGATGGCTTCCTTGTATTTTTTTAAGTTCATTTTACACTCGCCCATTGCCAAATTATACTCGGGCATAGATCGATGTATTCGCATGGCATTTTCCAACTGCTTTACTGCTGGCTGCCATTGATCTTCTAGCATATAAGTAACGGCTATTTTATAATGCAGTTTGCTATCGTCTGGATTGAGGTGAACCGCTTTTTTATAATTGAATCGAGCTTGTGCAAATTTGCCCATTCTATGATAGCAATGACCGATTGCTTCATAAATTACATCTTCGGGACGCGTTAATTCCAGTACTTTCTCTAATACTTCAATGGCTTCCTTGTATTTTCTCAACCGCAGATAGGCGTCGCCCATATTGCGATAGGCATAATCAAACTTTTCATCAATCGCTACTGCATATTGGTAGGCATCAATAGATTTTTCATAGAGTTTGATGCCTTGGTAGGCAGCAGCCAAATTAAACCAAGCCAATTCACAAAACGGATGTTCTTCTATAATTTCCTGATGAAGCCGAATACTTTCTTCATTGCGACCCGTGAAATCAGTCCAGAAACAAATTTTATATAAGGCTTCTTCATTGGTAGGATCGGCTTCTAAAATGAGTTTCAAGCACTCAAATACTTTGTCAAAAGCTTCATAATCGTCGTATACATCTGCCAATTCAAATAAAAGATCCAATCGCTCCTCTCCTTCAAATAATTCCAGTGCTGCTTCTAATAATTCTACTGCTTTTGATTGTTGATCCAAAGCCAGATAGGCATCTGTTTTTAGGATATATAGGTTGAGGTCACTACTATCAAATAACTCAGCAGATTCTAGAATTTTAAGTGCTTCCTTGTATTTGCGAGTGGCCAATAATAAATCTGCTTTCTTAATCATCAAGCTGGCAGAATAGGGATATAGCTCTAAGGAAAGTTCAACTGCAAACATAGCTTCTTGCAGGTCGTCTTTTTCGTCATAATAGTCAATTATGCGCTCAAAAGCATCTTCTTCTAAAAAAGAATGCCCTTTGCCTTGTTTCATATTCTGGTACTGAAGAATTAATTCTTTCAGTTCTTCTCGATCTTCGCGGTAAGGATTTTCTCGCATATCACCATTGTTTACCTAATTTAGGATGAAATTGGGACATAATGCATATTTTTTTAATTTTTTTAGTGAATTAACTTTTGTTAACTAAAAATAAACGTTAAATTGTTTAACAATTATATTATATTTGTACTGTGAAACAACAACAAACCATTAAAAGAGCCGCTTTTGCCATCCTACTCCTCATGAGTATGCAATTGGTATATGCTGCTACTACTTTCACTGGTATTGTTGATGACAAGGTAAAAACAAGTAAGTATTCTTTGCGCAGCTTGGGCAATTTTTCTAAAAAAGGGCTCTCAGTAACCGCAATAAAATCAAATTTACACTTCAAAGGTTTGCAGGTTAACGCTGGTATATCTCTGGCTCAAAACAATGAGATAAATTCAATGCTTCAATACCATAGTGGCAATACAACCTATATTTATCCTTATAAATTTAAGGTAAAAGTTCCCAAGTTTAAAACTCCACAATCAGTTCACTAATTTTCTAAGAGTCTGTATCCACTAGTTGGAATGTCAAACTTAGATGCCGCAACGGGATTTAAATTAATTTTTGTAGCCGTGTATATAATTTTATCGGTATAGCCGTCCATTGCCTCATATTGCAATACAAAGCCTGGAATATCTTTAAACTGAAATTCAAACTCTTTTACCGAGGGAGAAATTGCGGTTGTAAAAAATACGGAGAAAGTACTTCCATCCTGCAATTGTAAAATGGCTTTCTTACACTCGTATCCCAATATGGTTTTGGTATCTCCTGGGTACCGGATCATCATACCAAAAAATTTCTCGTTTTTTTTATTCCAGCCTTTTGCATCTAATTTAGTCAAGAATTTATTCCCCCCCATTTCCCGTAAAATAACGGCAGTTCCAGTTCCTTTGCTATAAATAAGCGATTGTGAAAAAGCGGGACTGTATAAATCAACCCGACTATTATTGCCCTTTATATAAATGGTTTTGCTGCTTTGTTTTAGCTGTGCCACTGCATCAACATCTAACTGCTTTTCGTTTACCACTTCAATAGAATATACAAGGGTAACTTCTGCTACTACCCTTGTTTGGGCATTGGTTTGAGAACTGATGGATAAAAATAAAAACAAGAAAATTACCAATCGCATTGCTTTTATTTTTTACTGGTTTTGTTTTTTAGCTCCTGTACTTTTTTCTGGCTATCTAACATTTGCTCATACCTTTCTTGCCATTTGCTTTTAGACTTAGGTGCTTTTCTTTTCTGTTCAATCTTTGCCATTATTTTATTGTGATCAATAATATAATTTTGAATCACCAATTGTAAAGCCAAGGTAATTATATTGGAAACAGTATAGTACCAAGTTAATGCAGAAGGAAGGCTATTGAAGATGAATAGCAACATGAACGGGAAAATATAGGGCATATATTTTAACGCAGGATTGTCCTGTGTTGGAGTCTTGCTCATATTATAAATAGAAGTAAGAAAGCTGGTAAGTACCGCCGTAATTGTAAATAGGCTAATATGATTGCCAAATGCTGGAATGGAGAAGGGAAGCGTGGCAATAGAATCAAAGGAAGAAAGATCATTACTCCATAAAAATGCTTGACCCCTCAATGCAATATTAGAGTTAAAGAAACTATAGAGTGCAAAGAAAATAGGAATCTGCAAAAGAGCTGGAATACAGCCACCCAAAGGGTTTACACCAGCTTCTCTAAATAATTTCATTTGCTCCATGGCAAAACCTTGCTGGTCTTCTCCAAATTTTTTCTTCAACACATCCAGTTCAGGACGCATGGCTTTCATTTTAGCACCACTTAAATAACTACTATACGTAAGCGGGACAGTAATAAGGCGAATAAATAGCGTGAGTAACAGTACAACCCATCCATAATTGGTAACGAATTTTGCAAAAAAATCGAACACCTTCATGATAATATACTTGTTAATAGGCCGAACAAATGCGTACATATCCCTACCTAAGTTTACAATCTTATCCATCTCAGGTGCTTGTTTGCTGAGTAAGATATATTCACTCGGCCCAATATAAAAATGAAAGGGAATATTTAGGTTAGATGCAGGTGCTACCTTCATTTGCAATGAAGCAGTGGCAGTTGCCAAATTTCTGCTAGAATCGGTGGCACGATCCCATTTAATATCGCCACTATTGAATGAATTACCCGCTATTAATGTGTTGTTGAAAAATTGTTGCACTATACTTACCCATTGAACAGGCTGCTCAAATTTGTGATCTGTTTTAGAAGAGATATAATCGAATGAATTGTTTTCGGAGAAACAGATATTTGAAGTCTGCCTTTCATAAGCAGAAGCACGCTCCATTTGTGAAGTAGCTACATTCCAGGTTAAATTTAATGAGTTGTTAGTGAGTAATTGATTGGCACCATTCATGCCCAAATCCCAATCAATTTTATAACTATCTGGTTTAACGGTATAGGTATGGGAAACGGACTGACCATTGGCTGCATTCAATACGAACTTGATGCTTTGGCTGCCATCGGCCAATTTCTCCACCGTTCCCGCTGTAAAAAATAGGTTTTCAACAGAAGCTGACTGTCCCGCTGCTGTATTAATATTGTATGCAATGGTATTGCGATTGGCCAATACAACGGGTTTCTTAGCATCATCGTTGTACTTTTTTAAGCTCACCGATTGAATCTGTGCTCCCTTATTGGTAAAACTGGCTTTAATCAATTCATTTTCAATGGTAATAATTTGCTCTTTACCGATGGCTGCATCGGTGAATGCGCCAGCAACCGAAATACGAACGGCAGAATCTCTTTTAAGAGAATCTGCTTTAGCCGCAACAATATCTATCAATTTGAGTTTGGCAGCAGATACCAGTGCCAGTGAATCGGCTTCTTTCTTTTTCATTGCCAAAATAGCATTTTGCTGCTGATTGGTATACCAGAAATAGAGGAAAAATAACCCACCCAATAATATAAAACCAATTACCGTATTCTTATCCGTCTTCATACTCAATTTTATTGAGCGGCAAAGGTAGTATTTGCGTTTCAAACAAGCGTGTTGAATTAGGTTTAGGTTAAAATTATAAGAACGGTAATAAAATACCAGCATTTCATCGTTTCTTTAGTACTCCAACCAGCCAAATACCAACCAACCATTTTTACTTAAAAAAGCCATTAAGATTGTTATGGAAGAAAGCAGCAGTGCTGTTTTTACAGCAGAAAACTATATCCCTAATAAAAGGGAGCAATTTTTATGGTGGTTATCTACAGCAGAAGATCCATTGCTTCGCAATTGTGTGGTAGATCGCAATCGGCATTCTATCATTGGCATGTTGGTATTAGGAACTTGGTTATTTGCTACCTTGGCGTGGACCTATTTTTTTAGCACAGTAATAGCCTTATGGTGGGCAGCATTGTTATTAGGCATTTTTATGGGAGGGATAATTTTGTTTATAGATCGAGCACTTATAAAAGGAATGAAGGTGAAATTTGGGGGAGGATGGTGGACCATTTTATTTAGAGGATTGCTGGCCCTTACCATTGGCTTATTTATGGCGCAGCCAGCTTTATTGTTTTTATTTGATGCAGAAATAAAAGTGCAGGTATCAATTGACAATGAACAACGCAAGCGCAAAAAGCAGGTAGATCAACAAGCGGTGTATAAGGAAGAAAGGAATGGGATGCTACTGAGAAAGCAAAATGCAAAAAAAGAGTTGAATGAATTGTACAAAGCAGCGGCTGCTGCTAGAACAGATTTTATGCAGGAGATGGATGGAACAGGGGGCAGTAAAAAAGTGGGATTAAAAAATATTGCGCTAGCAAAACAAGCTGCTTATGAAAAGTTAGATGCCGATTATCAACAGCGTTTAGTAGACTTAAAGCCAGTTATTGTGGATGTTGACAGTACATTAAAAGACATTGAAACGCGAATACAACAAGAGCAGCAAGCTTTTGAGCGGTTATTAAACAATGGATTTATCACTCGAATAGAGGCATTAAATCATTTGGTGAGTAATAGTAATGCAGTAGCATTTCGTTATTATTTATTGGTAACCATATTAATGTTGATTGAACTAATGCCAGTATTATCTAAACTTCTATTGCCCGCAGGCACTTATGCATTACATGCGGAATTGCAGGAAGATATGGAGAGAAACCGAGCCCTTAACCTGCAAAAATGATAGCAGCTAGCAGCAGAAATAAATTATTAGTTGCTTGGTATGTTTTAAATACATTCATTTCTAACTTTAATATTGAGCGACTCTAATTTGTCTTTTAACCCTAACCAAGTTTTATTTGTAAGCGTAGCCGCAGGATACAGGTTACTCTTAAAATCTTTCGTAATGATTCTTACACAATTTGGCATCTTACCAGGAGTTTCTAATACAACCTCAATTATATCTGATATATCATACAGTTTATGCATCCAAAAAAAATTGTGATTGCGAATGATAAAATAATTATTTGATACTTTGAAGTAGTGCATTTGATAAGAGAGTATAAGAAACCAAAACATCGAAATGGCAGAAATAAAAAGTGAATCGTTAATATGAACAGGTGTTATTTTATTTATAAGCATATAGGCAAAAATTCCGATAAATCCCCAAAGCAAAATTCCAGTAAAAGAAGTAAGTTGGTTTCCTTTAAAATTATCATAGAAATCACTTACAACGGCATGCTTATCAATTGGAGGAGTGTTCATTTCGGTGAACGCTTTTTTATCAATAACAACTTGTTTTATAAAACATTTTATCTCCCAAGTATTTGAATACATATCATCGACTATAATTTTCTTAACACCATTTTTAAAATAAATTGTAGCCGCTTCAATTGGGGATCCTCCGAAAAAGGGAATTTTTTGTTTGCCAACCAGTTCAATATTTGATACCTGCTCCCAAGCATATTGTTCCTTATTAAAACTAATTGTGTTAGCATCAACTGCTACTCTAGGAGAATTTTTGTAATAGGCATAAACTAAATATATAGGTAACAAATACGCACAAATACCAATACCCAGTAGCAAATAATCCTTAGTGTATAAATAGGAGGTATTTCGCTTATTTATAAAATTAATTATTAAGAATGTGGCGATAGCAGAAAAAAAATAGAACACTAATTATAAGTGTGAGGTGGAATTTTAGTGTATGTTTTTTAGAAACTATTCTTTTCATAAAATTAAAGATAGTGGTTACCACTAACAACTTTAATAAGGTCTTTATCTTTATATGAGCGTAGTTTGTCTATATACTACTTTCTGTTCGTAAAATTACCCATTATTTAAAGCTATAAAATTAATCATCGAAACTTGATAAAATTGAAAGTTTCGATGATTTAAATTGCCGCCTATGCGAGATATTGGGGCAGGTATCGCAGCAAAAATGCCACACCATCCTCCTTGATAATGAGGCATTCTTAGCAGGCATTTATTCTACTCCGCTTAATATTAGTGCCAGTAGCTTATTGTTCTGCGGTTTTAATTATGCGATGCTCAATTTTTGTTTTGAAAGCTCAACTTTAAAATTCACTTTGGCATTGAGGGCATTGAAAACTTTGATTACTGTGTCAAACCGAGCATTCGTGAAGTTGTTCTCAAGTTTTGAAATTTGTGCTTTTTGAACACCAACCATTTGTCCAAGTTGTTCTTGTGTCAAGTTTTGATGTGTCCTTGCCTCTTTTATTGCACTGCCCAATAATTCCAATTTTAATTCATACTCAAAAGCATCACGTCTTTTTGTACCAACCTTGCCAACGTGTTTGTCAATCATTGTATCGAGTGAAACAGTTTTTAATTTTTTTGTTGACATTTTCTATTTATTTTTTTGTGCAAAAAAGCGTTCTGAATTCCCAAATGTTGTCATTGAGTTTTTTGAATAATTCAGGGTCGTTTATCAGCTGAGCCTTTTTAATGTTGTAGTAGATTTTCTGTTGAGACTTTTGGTCTAAACTGTCCATAAATTCAACGGCTTCGGGAAGAAATTCGACTTTGAATTTTTCGGTCATTCGCTTTTTTAGTCAAAAATACAAGTTTCCTATTAAAGAAACAATTTAAATTTCATAAGGTGCCCAAAATGTAGCGTACAAAGGTTTGCAGATTTACGGTGGGCGGGATTTTTACCACAAATGTTGATACCCGCGAAAGAACTTGCCAAATCCATTCAAGCAAAAATTAAAATTCATTATTTCCATATTCTCTGTAGCGAAATAATTCCGCTCCGAGATCAACACGTATTCGGGATACAGTTCCATTGTAACCCATCTAGTTCTTCCGACTTCCCAAATCTTCACATTCAAAAGGCCGATGCATTGCCGATCTTTGCCCATGCTATAAATAAGTGGCATAGTAATGTTATGTTCTGACTTGTGAATGTCCGTAGTTCCAAGCAAACTCTCCTCCAGTATGGCAATGAGTTTTCCATTTGGTTCATATTGTAGCTCTCCAAACACCGTTTGCTTCCCTCTATTTTCAGGCAGCCACCATTTTGCTTTCAGCACAAAATTTTCACGCATGCAGTAATTTATAAATTATAATAGCAACTTTCGTATTTTATGCCCTAAAAGAAAAATGAAAGTTATAACATGTGATTTACAGATACTTATAATTTAGTTATACAAAATGCTAAAATTATTTAGTCTTTCAGTACTGAATAAAGGCTTGTACTCAATGTATTTAGTGGAAAATCCACAAGATTTACACCTCTAATACCATCCATGTTTAACCCCCGTTAATTCCTACCGCATAAGAGGAATTTACAATATTTATAGTAGAACCGTAATCAGGTATTCAATTCAACCGTGTATTGCTAAATTACTTCCATGGCGGAAATGATTCAGTCGCCTGGCACTCGGAGCCTGGCAGCACAGTAATTTATATTGGCCTAGTAGACTCTCTACTAGGCGGGATGAGAATTAATCGAGTTTAAGACTTTTAATTTGATTGTGGGCAACATATAGCTAATTTTGAATTCTCATTTTTTTTAATGGAAAACAAACCTCTACGCAAACGTATTTATCCTAGAAAACTAGGTGCTGAAACTGATATAAAGCCTTCAGTAGTCGATCCAGAATTGTTTGTCAAAAACAAGGTTACAGAACTTGCAAAAAAAGTCAAGGCCTTTGAAGAGCCAATGCTCTGTGAAATATGGCATGATAAGCATTATTGCATCCGATACCAACAAGGAGATGATTATGGCAAACGAGAAGGGATAGACCCTGATACAGTTCATGCGTTGTTGCAAATTGCAATTCCATATCTAATGCTTTGCAGCGGTAAGCACCCCACCAATACCCTTATCGCAAAATAATATTCCGGGATGCTGACCCCTCTAATTATTTTGTGGTTGCTTCCAGTTTTGAGGTAGTAGTTCTTGTATTTTGTTAATAGGATAACCAGCGATGCGGGTTAAAATATCCTGCATCCATTCAACTGGATTTATTTGATAGTTTTTGCAGGTTGCTAATAAACTATAAAATACAGCCGAGCGTTGGGCAGCAGCATGGCTTCCTGCAAATAAGTAATTTTTTCTTCCTATTGCAACGGGTCTAATGCTGTTCTCCACTGGATTATTATCTAAATGTAAAAAATCAGTGGTGGCATACAAACTTA
>JAAFJB010000096.1 GCA_013297995.1 Chitinophagales bacterium
AATAAAAACAAGTAACCCAACTTGTGTAAAACTTGCACAAGTTCAATGGCAAATGAAAATCACCACAATCACAAGAATCAAAAAAATCACAGTTCAGACAATATGAGTAAGCAAACAACAACAAAACCCTTTTATAATTCTACAATTCCAAGTGATTGGGAGGATATTGAGTTAGGTGAATTACTTGACTATGAACAACCAACTCATTTATAGATTATAGCATAAAACTATACACGAGGAAACCAATATGTATAGAAAACTCCGCTTTTCTATACATAACAAAAAAGAAACTAGAAACTAATGGAAATACCAAGTTTTAAAGAAGATCATATCAGCCACACACCGAAAGGAAAAATTATTTTAAACCCTGAATTGATTAAATCACCAAAAGGCTGTATTGAATACGTAATCATACACGAACTTTGTCATTTAATACATCACAACCACACTCAGAAATTTATAGATTTACAGATCAATGAAATGAAAGACTGGGAAAAGTGGAAAATGAAATTAGAGAAACTTTTAGCATGATAAGTACCCCAAATACTTGCTTATGCTATACTTTCACAACACAAGCATTGAAGACATGCAAAAAATAAACCTGATTAATTGGCTATTACAAACAACTACAAATTATTCCACGTAATTTTAGTTGAAAATAGTGACCTTTATAAAAAAAACATTATGATAAAGCTAACAGCCATTGGTCATCTGGGAAAAGATGCCTTGGTAAACAATGTGAATGGTAAGAATGTGATTAATTTTGCGGTGGCTCATACCGAAAAATACAAAGACGCACAAGGAAATCAGAAAGATAAAACCATCTGGGTTGATTGTGCCTACTGGACGGATCGTACCGCCATTGCGCCTTACCTAAAAAAAGGAACCCAAGTATATGTAGAAGGCCAGCCCGATGTTAGAACCTATACCACCAAGGAAGGTGTAAATGGAGCAACCCTTGCTTTGCGTGTGTTGAGCGTGCAGTTGTTGGGTAGTAAAACCAGTGAGGGAGGCGGAAATACAGGTGGATACCAACCAGCACCACCAGTAAGTACCACGTCTTCTGCACCTGCTGCATCAGATATAACAGAACCTTTTGATGACTTGCCGTTTTAGGGAAATAACCAATAATTAAGATACAAATGGCTGTTTATACCTACGAGCAATTGTTTGAATTTACACAACAGGTTTTTACGTTGATGGGTTGCTCTGATTCAGATGCGTTTAAGGCTACAGAAGTATTACTGAGTGCCGATTTAAGAGGTATTGATAGTCACGGAGTAGCTCGCCTAAGCGGCTATATCCGACTTTGGCAGTCCCAACGAATTAACACGCAACCCAATATCCGCATCATTCACGAAACCCCATCAACCGCTGTTATTGATGGCGATGCAGGTCTGGGGCTGGTAGTGGCACCCTTTGCCATGCAAGTAGCTATTGACAAAGCCAAGGCAGTGGGAACCGGTTGGGTAAGTGTGCAGAACTCCAATCATTTTGGCATAGCAGGCTACCACGCCATGATGGCTTTACAAGAGGAGATGATTGGCATAGCAATGACCAATGCCAGTGCCTTGGTAGCACCTACTTTTTCCACGGAAAAGATGTTGGGCACCAATCCCATTGCTGTGGCCATTCCTGCCGGAGAGCAGCCTCCCTTTGTGGCTGATTTTGCCACTACTACGGCGGCAAACGGCAAGCTGGAGATCTTACAACGTAAAAATGAAGATACCCCAACAGGTTGGGTGCAGGATGAACATGGTAATGCCAGCACAGACGCTAATATTTTAAAAAAGAAAGGGGCATTGCTTCCGCTGGGAAGTGATCGGGAGCATGGAAGTCACAAAGGCTATGCGTTGGGAAGTATTGTAGATATTTTCTCCGCTGTTTTAAGTGGCGCATCTTATGGGCCTTGGGCGCCTCCGTTTCCGGCTTATATTCCCATGCCCGAGAATATGCCCGGTAAAGGGCTGGGTCATTTTTTTGGGGCCTTAAGAATAGATGCATTTAGACCCGCAAGCGATTTTAAGCATCATATGGATCAATGGATCAGCCGATTTAGGAATGCAACACCAGCCGAGGGATATGAAAAAGTGTTGATACCTGGAGATCCAGAAAGGGAAATGGAAATTCATAGGAGGCAGATGGGCATTCCCTTGGTAGATGCTGTGGTAAAGGATTTAGAAGAAATAGGTTTAATTTTTAAAGTCCAGTTATAATTGTTCTATCTGAACAGTACATTTGCATTCAAATTTTTTAATCATTTTAAAATTGGGGGAGGGGTCGTATGAAATGAGCTATAACAAAGAGTTGTTTCTAACTGAGATGTTGATTAGCGAATTCCATGAGACCATTAAAAAACTATAAAAATTAACTCATGAAAATAATGAAATTCGGGGGTACCAGTGTAGGTAAGCCGGAACGTATGAAAGAAGTAGCACAGTTAATTACCAAAGACGATACAAGAAAAATTGTAGTGTTAAGTGCATTAAGCGGAACTACCAATGCATTGGTATCAATCAGCAACTATTTATCGCAAGGAGATCGTAGTGCTGCTAAGTTAACTATTGAACAATTGCACAATCATTATCATCAATTTATAGAAACGCTTTTTTCTAAAGCGGAGAGTAAAGCCAAAGCTGTTGAAGTAATTGCAGAGCATTTTGAATTTTTACATATTATTCTGCGTATTTCTTTCAGTGAGGCTTTGAATAAAGATATATTGGCACAGGGTGAATTAATGAGTACCAAACTTTTTTCGGTGTATTTGGAAGAAGCTGGAATAAACCACGAATTATTACCTGCGCTCGAATTCATGACCATCGACGCCAATGAAGAACCACAACTGGGAGCTATTAAAGTGAAGTTGGCGCAGTTGCTGAAAAAACATGCAGATAAAAATATATTGGTCACTCAGGGCTATATCTGTAGAAATGCTAGGGGAGAAGTAGATAATTTAAAAAGAGGAGGAAGTGATTATACCGCATCACTCATTGCTGCTGCCAGCAATGCAACGGTATGTGAAATATGGACCGATATTGATGGCATGCACAACAACGATCCTCGTATCGTTGCAAAAACTATGGCCATTGAACAACTCAGTTTTGATGAAGCTGCTGAACTGGCTTATTTTGGTGCTAAAATTTTGCATCCCACCTGTATTTGGCCCGCCCAGCAAGAGAATGTACCCGTTCGTTTACTCAATACCATGCAGCCCGATGCAATGGGAACCGTTATTACCAAAGAAGCGGGAAGTGTTGGCGTAAAAGCCGTAGCTGCAAAAGATGGTATCATTGCCATTAAAATTAAGAGCAGCAGAATGTTGCTGGCGTATGGATTTCTGAGAAAAGTATTTGAAGTATTCGAAAAATACAAAACGTCTATTGATATGATTACCACTTCTGAAGTGGCGGTTTCAGTAACCATCGACAGTGATCAATTCCTATCACAAATTGTAAAAGAACTGGAGCCATTTGGATCGGTAGATATTGAAAAAGAGCAGACCATTGTATCTATTGTAGGTAATGAAATTGCGCAGACCGATCAAGTGCTACAAAAATTATTTGAGTCGCTAAAAGCAGTACCAGTAACCATGGTAAGTTATGGTGGAAGTGCCCATAATATTTCCTTGCTTGTTCCTGGCGTATATAAAATTCAAACCTTGCAGTTGTTGAATAGTGGGTTGTTTGGATTGTAATTGTATGAGAGTACTATTGTTGATATTGGGGTGTTTGTTTTTTGGAAACATTGCTGCACAAAAAAAGCTATTGGGTAAAGTAGTAGTGGCAGGTACTGTTACTCCTATACCTGCTGCTAGCATTTATTTGAGTAATACTTCAGTGGGTACGGTATCTAAGGAAGATGGTAGTTTTTCAATAGAAAATTTTCCGGAAGGGAGATATGATTTGGTAGTAACAATATTGGGCTATATTACCTATACAATTGAATTAAATGCAGGTAAAATTCCCCAATTTTTAACCATCCCGTTGCAGCCCAAAGCGCAAGAATTACAGGAAGTAATAGTACAGGGTTACGAAAAAAATGGCTGGAAAAAATGGGGTGATTTTTTTATGGAATCTCTGATAGGTAAAACGCCCAATGCCCGGCAATGCATCCTGCTGAATAAAGAAGTGGTGCGGTTTAGATTTAGTAAAAAACTAAATACACTAACTGCCACAGCCAATGAGCCATTGTTAATAAGAAACAGAGCACTAGGGTATGAATTAAAATATGATCTTTCCGCATTTGAATATAATTTCAAGACCAATATTTTTTACTACCAAGGCTTTCCGCTATTTACAGAGATAGAATCTGGCTCTAAAAGGCGGAATAAAAATTGGGAGCGAAATAGGCAAGAAACGTTTCAAGGTTCATTGCTGCATTTTATGCGAAGTCTTTATCGCAATCAATTGGTTCAAGATGGGTTTGAATTGCGGAAAATTATTCGAAAAAAAGAGCCAAATACTAGAGTGTCATTAAATGGCGTGCATCCACCAATGGGCGTAGATATATTGGTGAATACTCCTTTATCGGGCGATAGTATTGCATTTGCTATAGATAGTGTAACGGCAGGCTTACAATTTTCCGATTACCTGCAAGTAGTGTATTTGCATAAAAAAATACCAGAACAGTATCGGCTTCAAACCAGAGGGGTATCCGCAGATCAGCCTATTACGGCAGAATTGCATATGCCCGATGCAACAAAAATAATAGCTGTATTGGCCAATGGAAGTTATTTTATGGGAAGAGACTTACTTGCCATGGCATATTGGGCATGGTCTGAAAAACTATCTAATTTATTGCCGCTAGATTACAAGGACTTTAACCCCAAAAAATAATTATTGGTTCAAGGATGTTCTAAGCATTTACTAATAAATATATTCTAATTAAACGAAGCTCAGTATTATAAAGCATGAATTACTTCTTTTTCTTCGACCCCCAGTAGTTGCCTGTTTCAACCTTTGGTGGTAAATAATTAAATGGTAAACTTGTTGTTTTTTTTGTGTGGAAACTAATTTTTTGACCTTTGTTTATTTTTATGGAAAAAGTGTAATCAGATTTTTTGCTGATGCTTACTGAAGGAGTACTTAATAAGCTGTCTACTTTAATATCAGACTGAATAATGCAGGGCTCTCCTGAAAGAGATTCTACCGAAAAGAATTTTGTTTGGCTATCTTCTCTAGCAGCAGTTACCAAAAAAGCACCTTCGGTTCTAAGATTTACAAAAGAAATATCTTTCCAATGATCTGGTATAGCAGGGAAAATACGAATAATATTGTTATGGCTTTGTAAGAGCATATTATTTACAGCAGTATTGAATGAGTATGGAGTTTCAGAGCACATGCCAACTTCACGATACATGGTATTGTCTCCAATGCCAGGAATTTCCCAATAATGTTTGCGGTTGGTAAAATTGAAATATCCATTTAGATACTTAAATGCGGTGTTACCATCACCTATATAAGCATAGGCACTTGAACTCCATGTGTAAGAAAATCCAGCTTTGTCTTCGCCAGGTAGATGGACCCAGTTTTCAATTGATTTACGAATTAATGCTTCATTTTCGGGGGTATTATTGGTTAAAATACCAAGCGGGTAAATCATGATAAGATGTGCAAAATGGCGATGCGCTGTAACCATTTCAACATCTTTTCCAACAAGTAAACCTCTTTCATTTGTTGGGTAGTCCACTAGGTTAGCCTGTAAGTTTTTCCATTCAGTTAGGGAAGGGTCGTTTATTTTTAATCTTTCAGCGGTAGAAATTAATGTTAACAAACCCCATTTAAATATGGCTAAATCGTAGTTGCAATCTTGGGCAGGTTTATATTCAGGCGACATAGTAACAGGCAAATGGTATTTACCATCTTGTGTTTTAAAAGCTAAATTAATAAAAAGGTTAACGCTTCTTTTTAGCAAAGGGTACAGATTGTTTTTGAGTAAAGTATCGTTCATACTATACCTGCAATACAAATAATAATTTTGCAGGGCCCAAGTAAGGTTGCCAATTTCTCGGTTGTAAAAAGGGGGAATACTGTCGTCTGGATTTACTGCTGAAAGCAAATTAAAGCTGCTGGCTCTGCCCAGCGCAGCAGAATTTTCGCGAAATCTTTCGGGAACATTTTGTATAAGTGCGGGTAAATTATCATTAAAAATATCAAGATAAGGCTTGGCTGCTGAAAGATTATTCGAAGAGAATAAGTGACTATACATCAGTTGCGAATTCAAATTCCACCAAATTCCTTGCCATGGGGTGTGGGCGTACCAAGGTCCCATAAGATCTGAAATTTGTAAGTTTTCACGCATGGTGCATCCAGTAATATAGCGTTGAATCCAATAATAATTTAAAATGCGCGTATCGGGTACCGACACAAAAGAATGTTGATAATAGTTGTTCCACCATTTAATATGGGATGCTGATAGCTGATCTGGTTCTTCTTTTAAACAGGTTGAAAGTAAAGTAGCCGCGTTAAAAAAAACGGCTTTTACGGGATTTGAATATTCTATTGTACTATAATAAATTGTTTTGTTTCCTAGTTTTTTTGAGGCAGAACCTACAACAAAATTTCGAGCTGAATGCTTCAATATTTGTGTATGAAGTGTAATTCCTTCTTTTGTTTGAATGGTGGGGGTAGGGTTGGTGTCATAAATACCCTTTTCCTGATAATCAAGGGCTTTTAAATCTAATAAGCAACCCGATACATCGGGTATAAATCTCCAGTTATCGCTAGATTCATTTCCTTCCGTTTCTAGCTCTGTAATCATTACGGGAAGCTCAGCATGTGTATAATGTTTGATTCGTATAATACCTTTATTGGTAGTGATCTTTCCAACCACAGTGGCGTTGAAAAGATCAATTCTAAAATCAGTATGATTAATAATTCCTTTAGGCTTAAATTCAAAGCGACCAACTTGCATTCTAGACCAATAATATCCTTCTGGTCTTCTCTCACAACTATCTATTAAATCGGCGCGATTAATTTCAAAAAGTATTTTATTAGTATCCCCATCAAATCTGTTTTTATCCATGCCATGTATTACAGTGCCCAATAATCCATTGCCAGTGATTGGGCCATCATAAAAATAGGGAGTTAAAGTGTCCCAAATGGGATCTTGATTTTTTAAAAAATATTTCCAATTAATATTTTGGTCTAAAGATTTAGTATTAGAGCATTTAATAAAACATCCACTTAGTAGTATAATTAATAAATAGTAAAATATTTTTTTCATTCTGTTTTATTCATGTTTTGAACTAGGATCAAAATATAGTTTCTTGGTAGGGTTTTGGGACTTTAAATTTTCATGAAATTTTTTACTTATTTTATTTATTTAGTAATCGGCATACAGAGTTTATTTTCTTAATTTACAGTGCTTTAATCACTTTCTCACTCTTGCATATTTTTGTCTGCTGTTATTATTTCATTTTAATATCAAATCGTCCCTCTCTAATTATTATAGAATCTGTTTTTGAGATAGTATTAGTGGTGTCTTGTGATTTGTTAAATAAAACACCACTGAACTCTCCTGAAATTATTCTATTTGTTGAGTCTATTTTTGTTAATGAAACAATAAAGTTCGGATTGATTGATGCTGCTACATATACCTTATTTTTTTTATGAATTTCAGAGTAAGAATAATAAACTCCAATATTATCATTTGTTAGAGTGCTGTAAGTGATTGTACCTTTAAATTTAGTTTTTAAGTAAATGCTCACGCTTTCAGATGTATTCCAAATGCCACCTTTATGCAATACTCTATCAGCGTTAATAGTTAAATCTCCATCGTTATAGTAATATCCTTTTAGGTTGTCTCTACAACCTCCAGCAAATGGAAAACAAACTCTACCATAATTTGTCCATACTAAATTATCAAGCATAAAGCCAAATGTATTTTGCCCAGTATATGTTTTTGCTGGAAGAGAAAATATAATTCCCGAGTCGTCTTTTTTACAAGCTATAGTACAAGTTATAGCGATAAATATTAGCAAAACATATCTCATATCTTTTACATTTTCAGCGTACTTTATTTTTAAAATCAAACAGTGCCAGCCAGCTCATGTGAAATTGTTTCAGTACCTATTCTAATAAACCTTGCATGAGCAGTATAAATGAAAGCGTTAGTCAATAGGTTCCCACAATTGAACTTTGTTGCCTTCTCCATCAAGAATATGAATGAATTTTCCGTAGTCAAATGTTTCCATTTTATCTACAATTGTTACCCCATCTTTTTTTAATTCTTCTACAAGTGCTGTTAAATTTTCTACTCGGTAGTTAATCATAAACTCTTTGGTAGAAGGTTCAAAATATTTTGTGTTTTCTGCAAACGGCGTCCATTGAGTTTGTGCTTTTTTAGTACTGTCTCCACCTTCGAACCATTCAAAAGTTGCACCATAGGGGTTTGTATCTAACCCTAAATGTTTAGCGTACCACTCTGTCATTTTTTTTGGGTCTTTGCACTTAAAAAAAATGCCTCCAACTCCTGTAACTTTTTTCATTTTATTGTTTTTATTGTTTAGTGTAAATGTTTTAAATGCGAAACCAAGAAAAAAGGTAGTAGTAAGTGCTAGCGTTAAAATTATAACTTTTTTCATTTTGGTTGTTTGAATTATAAAATTGTAAATTTTTAATAAATAATATTTTAAGGACAGTTCTGTTTCATTCTACTGTTAAAAATACAAAAAATTCTGCTTTTTTCTAATCCTTGTTAATGACTGTAGTTCAATACCAAGATATGTGGTGTATGTTCTGTATTAACCCCCTAAATCATTGGCTGACCAAATTAAAGCAGCACATGAAAAAGCGTATAGACAATATTAAAGGGTATTGGTGGGGGGCTTACGTTGCTACAGCCCCAATCGATGCAATGCGGTGTTAGCGGCTGACGGTTAATCTACTACAGAAATTCCTATAACGTTTGGAAGGCTCCCTTCTTTGATTCTTTTAAACAAAACTGGTACAAGATTTTGCAGAGTGCTTAGCCGATTATCTGTTCCACGTAATACCGCAATTGTAAGAGGAAGTTTTTCAATTTTCTGCTGGTATTACAAATTTTGATCGGCTGTTACGAAAAGTTCAAACTCGTCGTTGATCATGAGCTTTAGTAATTCACCATTTTTTTTGCTTAGCCAGCCTTTATCACGAACAGTCCAAACTTCATGATCTATACCGAAATCATTTTTGAGTTTGCGAGGCAAACTTTCGTCAAGCAAAATTTTCATGGAGCATTTTCTCGGTTGTGAGAGATTTTTTGGCCATTTCTAAAACGGCCAAAGCTGATTCTTTAGAAACGGAAGGGAAGTCGTCAAGGAATTCTGCCAAATCATCGCCACCTTCGATGTAGTCGAAGAGAGTTTGAACATGAACGCGGGTTCCTGCAAATACAGGAGCACCACTCATCACTTCAGGGTCGATGCTAATTTCTCCGTATTTCATGATTAACAATTTTAAATTTAAAGGTACTAAATATTTTTGAAGAGATTTTGAAGTTGAGATGTAAGCCCCCCAGCAATACCATTATAACTTAGCAAAAAGAATATTCTATAAAGTTGCCCTTGAGTATAATTCAGTTGATTTGAGTGTGTTTCCAGTTTTGCGGAAGGAGTTCTTCAATTTTATTAATGGGATGATCATTGATTCTATTGAGCACATCTGTCAACCAATCGTAAGGATTAATTAAATTAT
>JAAFJB010000103.1 GCA_013297995.1 Chitinophagales bacterium
CATCACAACTTTATCTCTTCTTCATTTTCATTGAAAAATCTGAATTCTACTATATGGTAATTGGTATTGGCCTTAATATGTATTTTGGTCTTGAATTTCTTTCTCCAAGTTTTTATAATTGAACTGAAAAAGCCTTTTGTTAAGTGAGAATACACAATCGGATTTACTGCTATGGTTAAATTCTTATGTGCATGTGTTGTTAAATAATACAATCGCTTTTCAATTTCATCTTCCAGTAAAAGGGTTGAACTTATTTTCCCACTCCCATTACAAACAGGGCAAAGCTCGGCTGTATTAATATTCACTTCTGGGCGCATCCTTTGCCTCGTTATCTGCATCAAACCAAACTTAGAAATGGGCAATACAGCGTGTTTGGCACGGTCTGTTTTCATAAAACCTTCCATTGCCTCCTGTAGCTTTCTTTTATTATCTGGCAGCTTCATATCAATAAAATCCACCACAATAATACCGCCTATATCCCTTAGCCTTAATTGGCGTGCCATTTCTTCTGCGGCTTCCAAATTCGTTTGCAGGGCATTCTCTTCTTGGTTATTGCTAACGCTCTTATAACCACTGTTTACGTCCACTACATGCAACGCTTCGGTATGTTCAATAATAAGGTAAGCCCCACTGGGTAGATTTACCGTTTTTCCAAAAGAAGATTTTACTTGCTTGGTAATACCATACTGGTCAAAAATGGGTAGCGGACTTTGGTAAAAGCCCACAATATCCATTTTGTCGGGTGCTATTCGTTGGATATATGACTGTGTTACGGCAAAAAGATTTTTATCGTTTACTACCACCTTATTAAAATCTGCACTCAGCAAATCCCTTAATATACTGGTGGTTTTTGTTTCCTCACTTAGGATGCGAACAGGAGCTACTGCACCTTTTAATTTTTGTTGAATGCTGTTCCAATTATCAATAATGGCAAGCAAATCTTGGTGTAATTCTGCCGTGCTTTTTCCTTCGGCGGCTGTTCTTACAATGATGCCGAAATTTTTGGGACGAATGGCTTCTACAATCTTATGCAGTCGCTTCCGCTCTTCGCTGGAATGAATTTTTTTAGATACGGCTACAATTTCATTGAAGGGGGTAACTACCACAAATCTTCCTGGTAAAGAAATTTCGCAACTCAATCTAGGACCTTTCGCTGCAATAGGCTCTTTTAAAATTTGTACCAATACATGGGGCTTTCCACCCATCACCTCATTTATTTTTCCAGTCTTTAAAATTTCAGGCTCTGTTTGGAATTTGGCAAAGTCTAACCCATTTGGCTCTTTATCATTCATAGCCAAAGCAGTGTACTTAATAATAGACCGAACATAGGGACTTAAATCAGTATAATGTAGAAAAGCATCTTTTTCAAAACCCACATCTACAAAAGCAGCATTTAAACCCGGAATGAGCTTCTTTACTTTACCTAAATAGAGGTCGCCCACCGCAAAGTTTGCGTCGGAGTTTTCATTGTGCAGTTCTACCAACTTTTTATCTTCTAATAAAGCTATTTCTACACCAGCTGGAGTGGCATTTATAATTAGTTCTTTGTTCACTTTTAGCAACTTTAAAATACAAATTCACGCTCCTAATTGCAGGACGTGATCACCTACTTACTCTAATCATTGTCGCTGTAGGAAGGAGGGAAGTAAAGTTGCAGTATTCAGGATGCAGCAGCGACAGTATGTAGATAAGTATTAACCGCATTGTATGACTACAATGCGGTTGAATATGTTCAATCAAAAAAAGATTTATTTATTCTTCTTCTTATGACGGTTCTTTCTCAAACGTTTTTTTCTTTTGTGCGTCGCAATTTTATGACGCTTTCTTTTCTTACCACAAGGCATACCAAGAGATTTAAATAGTTAAAAAATAATTTATTTTTTCAATTCCATGATTCTTTTGTTCAATTCTTCTTTTGCTTGGGGTATTTGAATCATTTGCTTTGCTTTTTCATAAAAAACAATGGCATTCATTTTATCCCCTTTTAGGTCGTAACATTCGGCAATATGAAATACCGCTTCAATATTATTGGCTTCACGCGAAACTATAATTTTAAAACGATCTATGGCTTTATCATACTGTCCGCTTTTTTTACCACCTAGTGCAAGCACCATCTGCCCATACATATTACTTGGATCCTTATCTACAATTTGTTTTATCGGCAAAATTCCTTCCATCGGATTATTACTGATATTCCCAAAAATAAAACAAGCACCAAGCCCAATCTTACTCGAATCATTTGTAGGATTTATGGTAAGGGCTTTCTCAAAAAGAACTTTCGCTTGCTCTGCCAACCAGCTTTGCATGGCAGTATTTTCTGTCATCATTAGCCGATCTACAAACAAGCGGGCGGCAAAGGTGAGGCTTTTTTCAGAATTTTCCAACTTAGATGCTTCAGAAGTATAATAAGCATAGGGTTCAAATGCTTGAATGGTGTCTCGCCAATACCTAGCCAACTGGTGATACTGATGTAATTGCTGCTCTTTTACATCCCCCCTCATTACCGAATTTTCTAAAATATTCAGCTTTGCAGCCTGTTGGGTACTTATTTTAGACTTTAACTCGCTTAAAATACTACTAAACGCTAGTTTTTCAGCCGCATGATCATGGCCATCATTGGCAGAATGGGTGGTTTCTTTTTTTGGCGCAACCGTTTTGCCGCCAAAATACAGGGCAAAACAAAGGGCGAGAGCTATTGCGGAAAGAACGTATTGCTTTTTTTTCACTTAAAATTTACTTTTGGCAAAGTTAACCTAGTTGCGCTTGCTTTTTACTTCGCTTACAAATTCTTTAGCAGGTTTAAAAGCAGGTATATAATGCTCGGGTATTTCAACTGCTATATTTTTCTTGATATTTCTACCAATTTTAGCAGCCCTTTTTTTGGTGATAAAACTTCCAAAGCCTCGTATATAAATATTCTGACCTTGGGAGAGACTGTCTTTCACTTCCTTAAACATAGTTTCCAAGGTAACCAAAACGTCTACTTTTGGAATACCCGTTTTATCGGAAATAATGGTGATGAGATCTGATTTTCTCATTGTAACGGTTTTTATAATAAGTTGTGCCTTAAAGTAAATCAAAAAAGCTTGAATTACCCAAAAAAACACCGTTTATTTTTTCATAAATAGGTATGCATGATCAATTCATTCAATCAGTTACAATTGTAAATTTGATTATATATCAACAAATAAACTGTTAAATTATTTACGAATCCTAAAAATTGCCTATCAAAAAATCAAACTATAAACAATTTTCGCGTTTATTAATGACTTGGAATGATGCAAGCAACCAACGCAAAATGCCCTGGAAAGGGGAGCGAGATCCTTATAAAATTTGGTTAAGTGAAATCATCCTTCAGCAAACCAGGGTGGCTCAGGGGCTTGCTTATTACGAATCTTTTATAGCGGCTTATCCCACTATTGTACAATTAGCGGCTGCTTCCGATGAAGCTGTTTTTAAGTTGTGGGAAGGGCTGGGCTATTACAGTCGCTGTAGAAATTTGCTTACAACCGCTCGCTATATTGCTTTTGAATTGGGAGGCATTTTTCCCACAGAATACTCAGCAATACTGCAACTAAAGGGGGTTGGTCCTTATACAGCTGCTGCCATTGCCTCTTTTGCTTTTGACCTTCCTCATGCCGTAGTAGATGGCAATGTTTATCGGGTAATTGCTCGTTATTTTGGAATTGACCTGCCAACGGATTCCACAGCAGGCAAAAAATATTTTAATGAATTGGCGCATCAGCTATTAACGGTACATCACCCAGCTAAATATAATCAGGCCATCATGGATTTTGGAGCTACCGTATGCAAACCTGCCATGCCTGCTTGTGGTACTTGCCTGCTAAAAAAGCATTGTAAGGCTTTGGCTATTGGCTCAGTAAATACTTTGCCCATTAAATCAAAGACCATCCAGCGTAAAAAAAGATATTTTTATTATTTTATTTTTCAATACAAAGGTTGTACCGCTATCTCCCAGAGAATGCAAAAAGATATCTGGCATTCTTTGCACGAATTTTATTTAATGGAATCTAGTAAATTACTTAACTGGAATACCATCACCGTAAAAAAATGGCTAGAAGAGCAGTTGGGAATAGTAAACCATACACTTGAAAAAATATCTGAAATTCAACAGCAACAACTTACCCACCAACAAATAAAGGGACAATTCATTCATGTTCACCTCCAACAAATACCTCCCACTTTACAAGGCTTGAGCTGGTATGGTGCAACCGAACTAGGAAAATTGGCCTTTCCCCGCTTTATTACTGCATATTTTGCCCAAAACCAGCAGTAAGCAAGGGCGGTAAAAATTTTTTTAAAAATTAGGACTAATAATTTGGCTACTTTATTGTAATAGAAACGATATTTTTGTAAGTGTTTATAATATATTAAGAAGTCTATCAACCATTTTTTAACCTAATCACCCTATTTTGGATTATCATCCTATTACCGCCCACCTATCTTCTACCTATTTATTGGCAGCATTACAAGCCCAAGGCACTACTATTTTAATTATGGTTTTGCTTTGTTTGCTGTTTCTTTCTTTTGTGCTATCGGGTGCTGAAGTAGCTTTTTTTTCGCTCACCCATAAAGACATTAATATTCTTCGATCTAAGCAACAACCCCCTTATCAACGTATTGTTGATTTATTAGAAGAGCCCAAAAATTTACTGGCTTCATTGCTTATTGCCAATAGTTTCATTAATATTTCTATTATTATCTTATCTAATTTGCTGATAGATGATATGTTTGATTTTGAACAGTTTAATGCAGCATGGGTTGAATTCATTATTAAAGTGGTGGCGGTTTCTTTTCTACTTGTTTTATTTGGAGAAGTAATGCCCAAGGTTTTAGCCACACAAAACAATATTCGTTTTGCCAAAGACTTTGGGGGCATCATTCAAATACTCACTTATATAACTGCAGGACTGGGAAAAAAACTGGTGAAATATTTTGATATTTTTGAAAGAAAACTCACCAACAAAAGCAACGGAAGTTATAGCTTAGAAGAGCTCGATCATGCCATTGATATTACCACCGATAATACAGCGTCTGAAAACGAAAAAAATATTCTCAAAGGCATTGTAAAGTTTGGGAATATTACCGTTAAACAAATTATGAAAACCCGGGTTGACGTGCATGGCGTAGAAGAGGAAACCAGTTTTGGCAATTTGCTGCAACTGGTGCGGGAACTCAATTACAGTCGCCTCCCTGTTTACAAAGAAGGCCTTGATACGGTGGTTGGTATGATTCATACAAAAGATATGCTGCCTTTTTTAGACGAGGCCAATGATTTCAACTGGAGAAGTTTAATGCGTCCCCCCTATTTTGTACATGAACAAAAATTTATAGAAGATCTGCTTACCGAATTCCAGTTAAAACGCATTCATTTTGCGGTAGTGGTAGATGAGTTTGGTGGCACCAGTGGCATTGTTACTTTAGAAGATATTTTAGAAGAAGTAATTGGTGAAATTAAAGATGAATTTGATGAAGAAGAGAGCGGCCATAATAAAATAGACGATTACAACTATCTCTTTGAAGGCAAGACCATGATTAATGATATTTGCAAGATTATGGGATTGTCTGCCGACACTTTTGATGAAGTAAAAGGGGAGAGTGATTCCTTGGCGGGACTGGTGCTGGAGATTGCTGGAGAAATACCGCTTGCTGGTAGCATCATCAATGCGAATGATTTTGACTTTACCGTACTTGAAGTAGAAAAGAACCGGATTCTTAAAATAAAAGTCACCATTAATAAGAATGCGGATGCATAAAAATTTGATAGGCAAGAACCTCTATTCAGTCATCCGTTTTTGGTTATCAACTATCAAGCAAATAGGCTTTTTTCTAGGTGCTATTTATGGGTTGCTCTGCCTCTCCTGCAATAGCCCTTTCACACCCAAGCCTACTGGCTATTATGCCATTTCCTTTCCTAAAAAAAAATACCAACTATTCAATCAACCGGGCTATCCTTACCAGTTTGAATACCCCACTTATGCTACCATTAGCAAAGACAGTGTTTTTTTTGGGGAGACCACCGAAAACCCTTGGTGGATCAATATCAATTTCCCCTCATTTTATGGAAGAATTTATATCAGCTATAAATCTATTGGAAAAAATAATTTCGATAGCCTTATCAAGCACTCTTTTGCACTCACGGGTAAGCATACGGCCAAAGCCTATTCAATTGATGATTCATTAATTCATACGGCCCAAAATATTGATGGAGTATTTTTTAGGGTAGGGGGTGATGTGGCTACTGCCAACCAATTTTTTCTCACCGATTCTACCCGTAATTTTTTGCGCGGTGCGTTGTACTTTGATGCAGCTCCCAACGCAGATTCCTTAAACATTGTGAACCAATTTCTAATAGAAGATGTAAAACACTTAATTAATACCTTCTCTTGGCGCAAAACCCCCAACAATTAAACTTTATCTTTGGGCAACGAATTTTATAATGCACTTGCTGCCACCGCAGAAGAACTAAAAAAAGCGAACCATGAGTAATACTGCCGCCTCCTTCATTGCAAAAAGTACCATCAAAGCGGGTGACTTAGATCATCGCAGAAAAATTAATTTTAATATCGGCAAATACAATGCAATTGTAGAGCAGGGAAAGTTGCAGTTTCCAAATATTATGATGGCTCGCGAAGCTGCAAAAAATAAAAAATGGCAGGCCATAGAAAATTTAGATGGCTACTTACAGGAGTTTGAAGATAAAATTACGGAAAGGGGTGCCAAAGTATTGTGGGCTGAAACCGCAGAAGAAGCGCTGGAACTAATTGGAGGTATTTGTGATGAAAAAAAGTGTAAAATTCTGGTGAAGAGCAAGAGCATGGTCACCGAAGAAATTCATTTAAACAGCTATCTAGAAAATAAAGGCATTGAAAGCGTAGAGACCGATTTGGGGGAATATATTCAGCAATTAGATGGGGAAGCTCCTTACCATATTGTAACACCGGCCATGCACAAGAGCAAAGAAGACGTAGCCAGGTTATTTACTGAAAAATTAGGAACGCCTGCTGGCTTATCACCAGAAGAACTTACGCTGGTGGCTCGAAAAAAACTGCGTGAAAAATATGTTCAGGCCGAAGTAGGCGTAACAGGTGCTAATTTTATTTTACCCGATATAGGTGCCATTGCCATCACCGAAAATGAAGGCAATGCCCGGTTGAGTTCGGCCTGGCCTAAAACCCATATTGTGGTGGTAGGCATTGAAAAATTAATTCCATCGGTAGATGATCTCCCTTTGTTTTGGCCACTTTTAGCCACTTTTGGTACGGGACAAAAACTAACGGTTTACAATACCCTAATTACAGGCCCCAAACAAGCCAATGAAACAGATGGCCCTGAAGAAATGATTGTGATTTTGCTCGATAATGGCAGAACCAATATGCTGGCCAACCCTACGGCACGCGAAGCTCTGTATTGTATTCGTTGCGGTGCTTGCTTAAATGCTTGTCCCGTTTATAAAAATATTGGCGGCCACTCTTATGAAACAACTTATAGCGGACCAATTGGCAAAGTAATTACGCCCTATATGCGTGGCATGGAAGATTATAAGCACTTGAGCAACGCGTCTTCATTGTGTGGTAATTGTACCGAAGTTTGTCCCGTTAGAATAAACTTACACGAGTTATTACTTGACAATCGCCATGAAGCCGTAATACAAGGCAATAGTGTTATTGCCGAGCGTATGGCTTGGAAGGTTTGGAAAACAGCAAGCCTAAATAGAATGATGATGAATATGGGTTCTGCAAAAATGAAGAACTGGGTTGTGAATAAAGTATTTAAAGGTTGGACGGCACATAGAAGCGAACTAGATTTTAGTACCAAAACTTTTAATGCACAATGGAAAGAAAAACGAGGCAGCAAAATATAGGGTAAGAAAAATTCAATCATGAAATAAGCTGTAACAATAATCTAGTACAAATAAAAATGTTAATTAGCTAATTCCATATGGCAAATGGAATCAATAAATATTAACACATGAATGATTCTGTGGTACTAATGTATACTACTACAGCGCAAGTAAGGCTTAGTTATATTGTGGCTACGCTATTGGGTGAACAGGTTTCTATTACCCAATCTAAAGAACAATTTATTGCTTATACTGGGTATAAAATTAGTTATTCTGCAAATCGTATTGCGAATGAAAACCTGCATATTGCTCCTCATGGATTATTAGCGCAAATAGGTATTCAACACCAGCAAATAGATTGTTTTAAATGGAAGGATCTTCCTGTTTTTTTTAAAACCGATGGAGATATTCCCTTTGATTTTTTCTCGGCTGCGTTTTATTTAATTACCCGATACGAAGAGTATTTGCCATCAGTAAAGGATTGCTATGGAAGGTATTCGCATGAAACCAGTGTAGCTTACCAGCAAAATTTTCTTCACCAACCCATCATACAATATTGGGCTGCTATAATATTTCCCGCATCGGTATTTCCCTTATTGCCTTTTTGTTTTTCCCCCAGTTATGATATTGATATTGCCTATAGCTATCGCCATCATTCGGTATTGCGCAATACACTCGGTTATTTTCGCGATGTATTAAAGGGTGATGCTACAGCAGTTACAGCACGAATGCGTGTACTGCTTGCATCAGAGCAAGATCCTTATGATATATATGAATGGCTTGAATTGCTCCACAGTAGTCTGCAACTAAAACCAATTTATTTTTTTCTACTTGCTGCGCAGCAAAATAAACTCGATAAAAATATCAGTCCTCATTCCCCTGCATTACAAAAATTAATTACCACAATAGCAAAGCAAAACCAAGTAGGAATTCATCC
>JAAFJB010000098.1 GCA_013297995.1 Chitinophagales bacterium
GGGATTGCCTTAAAAGAGAATTTATGGAAGAAACAGGATTGGATATAGTGGTAGGAGAACATTTTTACACCACCGATTTCCACCAAATTTCTGCGTTTAACAACAAAGATCAAATTGTATCTATCTACTATAAGGTTTATACAAACAATCTTGCGGGGATTATCACCAGTGATATTCCTTTTAATTTTACGGCAAAACAAACAGCTGATCCTACCAAAGAAGCAGAAGTATTTCGATGGATATCATGGCAGGAACTATCTCCCGAAAGCGTATCACTTCCTATTGATAAAGTAGTGATTGAACTATTGAAGCGTAATGCCTAATCCAGGCTTTCCGCTTAATTCAACTCTTCCTTGATGGTAATTAACGCCTGTTGCTATATCTTCCGATAACATTAAGGGGCCATCCATATCCACATAATCTAGTTGGGGTAAAAAGTGACCAATAGCTGCTGAGCCAATCGTACTCTCATTCATACTGCCCATCATTACTTTTAATCCCAGCGCACGGGCTTCTTGAATCATTCTACGAGCCGGTGTAAGTCCACTACATTTGGTAAGTTTAATATTAATACCATGAAAATGGGCAGCGCATTTTTTCACATCTTGTTCTTTCACACAGCTTTCATCTGCAATTAAGGGAAGTACAGATTTTTCAAACAGTATTTTCATCTCATCCCAATTGTCTTTTGCAAGCGGCTGCTCAATAAATTCTACTCCCAGTGCTTTCAACAAAGGAATTTTAAGAAGGGCTTCTTCTAAGGTCCACCCCGCATTGGCATCAATTCTAAATGCGGCATTGGTATGTTTACGAAGTGCTTCCATAATAGCAATATCATTTGGAGAGCCCAGCTTTATTTTATAGATAGGCCAAGGTTTTGATTGCATTTTTGCTACCATTTTTTCAATGGTATCTATTCCAATGGTATAATCGCAAAGGGGCAAATCAGATCGCCACTCCGTATTCCATAATTGATATAAGGGTTTGGCTTTCATTTGAGCATACAAATCCCAACCAGCCATATCAAGTGCAGATACTAGAAAAGGATTTTGGGGAAACAGGTGATGCAGGTAATGCCAATAACGCTCAGGATCTGTGATGGCAAATTTCTCCACCATCGTTCTCTTTGCTTCTAAATCGCCCATCATTTGTTCTACTGTAATATGATAGTAGGCAATAGCGGGAGCTTCGCCATACCCTTTAAAAGGGCCGATAGAAAGTTCTACCACCAAAGCAGGCTGGTGCGTTTTTGTTCTCCCATTCGAAATAGTGAAAGGGTATTCAAAAGGCAGGTTGATTTTTTTATAATTCAGTTGCAATAGCTAAAATTTATCTGCCTGAGGATTGAATACATTCGGACAGTTCTTCATTAAAATCGTTTGATTCCATTAAGTCTTCTATTGGAACATGCATTCTGTACCGCCAGTAATGATTCGGATCTGCTGGAATATTAATTCTTTCCAATGCGGGATCATCTCTTCTTACGGTTCCATGTATGCCCAATAGATCTTGTAATTGGAAAACGGACCAGATGGCTGGAGAAAATAAATGCTGTACTACAATGGCTTTATTAATCCATGCTTCACAATAATAAGGAGCTTCGCCCCACTGCCCTAGTTCATGATTATAAAACCGCTGTATGGCAGGCCGATCCTCTTCCCACCATCCACGAATGGTGCTCATATCATGGGTAGAAGGTGTAACCACACTTAGATAGGGAGCGTTATTGGGATGAAAGAATTCTTTTATTGCATCTTTAGGCATACGCTGAATTTCGAGGCTCAACAATCCAAGTTGTTGCATTGTTTCAGGCACACAATCAGGAACCATCCCTAGGTCTTCTCCACAAACCATCATATGGGTACTCCGTTTGAGTGCGGGTAATTTTTGCAGTGCTTCTTGTTTCCAAAAATCACTCTGTCTCCGAAAAAAATAATTGATATACAATTCGCGCAATTGCTGTTGTGTTTCATGAGCCAAATAGCGGAATGAAGCGGTATGCTCCATATTAAAACGGAAGTGAAACTGCTCACCCTTGCCATCTGCATCAAAGAGAATAATATTACTGATTAAATGGTATAAGCCTTGTTTAATTGTAAGGTGTTGCTCATCCTGCTCCAAACCCATAAAGTGTTGCTCTACCAAACGCTGTGTTGCAAACTCTGGCTTTAATTGATAACTATCTGTAGTAGATTTTTGTAGAAACATACTCTTCACCAACTCATTATCATAACCAAAAATTTCCCAAAGCACTGCATCGGTAATATATGGCTGGGTATATCGACTGTAATTGAACCAGATTCCTTGTTGATTGAACTCATTTATATGTACCGGTATTGCAGGCACAAACTGGCCCATGATACCTTCAACAGAATGCAAGGGAATACTCCAGATTCGGAAGAATCCTAGAATATGGTCAATTCTAAATGCGTCAAAATAATCACGCATTTGTTCAAAGCGCTGCTTCCACCAAGCAAATCCATCTTCCTGCATTCGCTGCCAATTGTAGGTTGGGAAGCCCCAATTCTGACCAGTAATGGCAAAGTCATCTGGCGGAGCACCTGCTTGAAAATCCATATGGTAAAGTTCTGGGTGCTGCCAAGTATCAGCTCCATATCTATAAACCCCAATAGCAATATCTCCTTTTAAAATAATGCCCTTACTATGTGCATAATCCGAAGCATCTTTTAATTGAAGGTGCAAATGATATTGAATAAAATAATAAAAGGCAATGTCAGCATAGCTGTCCGCATTTTCATGGGTGAGTGCTGCAATATCTGCCGCATTATATTGTTGGTGAGCAGGCCATTTATTAAAATCTACTGTTCCATATTTATCACGTAAGTAACAAAAGGCTGCATAAGAAACCAACCAGTGTTTATTTTGTCCAAAAAAATCTTTGAACCTTTTTAACGCTAAACATTTTTTACCACTCTGCGCATATACCTGCTTTGCAAAATCAATTTTTAATTTAATAACTGCCTCATAATCTACTTCTGCTAATGCATTCAGTTCCTTACCTATTAGGGTTGCATTTTGTAAAGCAACTTTTTGCGCAGTACCTGCTAATGCAGAAAGATTTAGGTAAAGTGGATGTAAAGCAAATGCAGAAATAGCTGCATAAGGGTATGAATCCTTCCAACTATGGGTGGCCATGGTATCATTGATGGGCAAGATTTGTATCAGTTTTAGTCCCGCTTTTGCTGACCAATCGGCCAGTAATTTCAGGTCGGCAAACTCCCCTACGCCTAGGCTATTGGTGGTTTTCAAGCTAAAAACAGGAATGGCTAATCCTGCCCCTTTCCAGGTATTACTGGGCAAATAAGTATAGCCATCATTAATTCGAATAATCTTTTTCTTTTCAGCGGCTTCATTGATGATTCGATTATTTCCCGCTTCAAATTGCATGAATTGTTTTTGTACAAAATCATAAATACCATACTTGTAAGCAATGGGAAAATTTTGTTGACTTAAATCTACCGAAAGCTCAAAATCATCTACCCCCTCTTTTCTGTTCATCAACAAGGGCTTATCGGTTTTCCAGTTACCCATTTTATCAGCAGACCCAATGATACAAAGGGTTTGATGTTTGGTTAATAAGGGACTCTTAACATTAAAAATATGGGTTAGCTTTTTGGGAGTAGGAATGGCAAATGTGGCAAAATTTTGTTGCAAAAGAACGGACTGAAATGCTGCTGTATAAAAAATATTTTCATTGTAGCCAGCATGATTCCAACTATCAATCAACAATAAATGGTTTGTGGTAGTTTTTTCAATAGAAAAAAAGTGAACCTTACCCGCGTCAATCACAGTAGTGCCGTCGTGATTCTTTAATAAATAATTATAGTATACCCGATTAGTATCTACGGAATCTACTGGCCATTGAATGGTAGCATTCCATACCTCTTCGTTTACATATTGAAGTGGAATAGCGGTATCTATATTTCCATTTCCTAAAGCTGGGTGATTACCGAGTATAAAAAGGTTTTGACCAAAAGAGGTTTTAAATCTCAAATGAAAACTGATGCGAATAGTGCGTGTTTTATCTTTTTTAGCAACTACTTTTTTTGAAACTGCTTTTTTTGGAGCACTCTTTTTAGGAGACTTTTTTACCATTACAGTCGCCGATTGAACTTCAATAGCAGTAGTTTCTTTGGATCTATTTTTTTTGTTTACAGTCGCCAAAATTAAAATATTTAGATGCGCTAAAATAACAAAACAATAGCTAACCCAAGCAGAATGGCTTAAATATGCATTGTTACCATTGGTTTAAACACCTGAAATAATCATCGCCGCCCCTTTTTCGGCAATCATAATGGTAGCGGCATTGGTATTACCACTTACAATGGTTGGCATTACAGAAGCATCCACCACCCGCAAACCTTTCACTTTATGTACCCTTAGTGTATGATTGGTTACTGCCATTGCATCTACCCCCATTTTGCAGGTACCAACGGGATGGTACAAGGTTTCCAAGGTTTTTCTAATATGATCAATCAAGGCTTCATCACTAGAAAAGTCAGCGGGAAAAACAATTTGCCCTTCTGTGTATTTTGCCAAAGCGGGAGCCGCAATAATTTTCATGGACTGCTTAATGGCCGTTACTATTTTTTGAAGGTCGTTGGGTTCTGATAATGCATTGTGGTTAATGATGGGATAATCTTTTGGGTTGGCAGACTTTAATGCAATGGTGCCACGGCTGTCGGGTTTAATTAGAATAGCCATAATTCCTAAGCCATCCTTTGTTGAAAAGGTTTTTAAATCGTAAATATCGGTAGAGCCATCCGCTATACCCAGTGGCACAAAATGAAATTGAATATCGGGACTAGTTAATTTGGGGCTAGATTTCACAAATGCGTTGGCTTCAAGTGGGCTATTGCCCATGGGGCCTTTCTTAAAAAGCAGATGTTGCAAAACAGCTTTGGTCATTCTCCAAGGCTTAATAAAAGCATTGGCAGTTTCTGTATTGGAAGGGGTACTAATGCCAGTCCAAAAATGATCCTGCAAATTTTTACCCACGCCAGGCAAGGGCACTAGTGCATCAATTCCTACGCGTTTAAGCTCGGTAGGATCTCCAATTCCAGAGAGCATTAATATTTGAGGAGATTGAATAGCACCTGCAGCAACAATTACCTCTTTACTACAGTTGATTCGTTCAGAATTGGTATAGGAAGTAGCTACTTCAACCCCAGTAGCGCGACCGTTTTCAATAATTACGCGTTTTACCAGTGTATTGATTTTAACGGTCAGGTTTTTCCGTTTCATGGCAGGCTTTAAAAAAGCTACAGCGGTGCTATGTCGCTTATTGTTCTTAATGGTAAACTGCAATAAATGCGCACCATCTTGGGAAGCTCCGTTATAATCTACTGTTTTATCCATCCCTATTTCTGCACAAGCATCTACAAAAGCGAGGGCGAAGGGGCTGGGTTCTTTAGCGAAACTAATATGCAAGGGTCCATCAGTTCCGTGGTAATCCGATTGAATATCTTGGTTCAGTTCAGACTTTTTAAAAAAGGGAAGCACTTCATCATAACTCCATCCAGTATTGCCCAAAGCAGCCCATTCATTAAAATCTTCTTGATTACCTCTAACATAGGCCATAGCATTGGTAGAGCTGCTTCCGCCCAAAGTTTTACCGCGGGGAATATAGAGTTTACGTTGGTTAAGTTGGGGTTGTGGCTCGCCCCAAAACTGCCAATCCACTTCAGTTCTATGCAGTTTAGAATAGGCACCGGGAATATGAATTTCCATTTTTGAATCAGGTCCCCCTGCTTCAATTAATAAAACTTTATTTTCCGGATTTTCTGTCAATCGATTTGCTAAAACACATCCTGCGGAACCTGCTCCAATAATAATATAGTCATAAGCCATGGGATAAATATAGTGGTTTTGGCGTGTATTTTTTACCTTCGTGGTTTGAACCTGTAAATCTATTATGTCTCATCCCCTGCTTATATACACTGATGGTGCTGCTCGTGGCAATCCTGGTAAAGGTGGTTACGGAATTGTATTAATATGGGGACAAAAAAGAAAAGAAATTTCTGCAGGCTACCGCCATACTACCAATAACCGCATGGAACTTTTAGCCGTTATTACAGCACTTGAGCAACTGAGCAAAGCAGATATTCCCGTAACCATTTATACGGATAGTAAATATATTGTGGATAGTGTTCAAAAAGGCTGGCTTATTAATTGGATTAAAACCGATTTTACAGGGGGCAAAAAGAACAAAGATCTTTGGTTGCGTTATCACACTATAGCAAAAAAATTCAAAGTGAATTTTATTTGGGTGAAGGGACATGCCAACAATGCACTCAATAATAGATGCGATGAGTTGGCCACAGCAGCGGCAGATGGCAAAAATTTATTGGTAGACCAAGAATATGAGAATGGAATAAACGACTAACGCAAGCAGCTATTTATTTAAGCAAGATTTTTACTCGCTATTTTCTTACTAAACAAAGCGTAAGCACCAAATAGAACGGCAGCAAAGAATAGGGTTGAATAAATGCTATTGGGATAAAAAGGAAGACCATCCGCATAACAGGCAATGAGACCTCCCATATTTTTAGGCCTATTGAAGCCACCACCTTTCAACCATACCAAACCATTGGATAAGATAAAATAAACAGTAGGCGCAGCAATACCAGCAGCAAGAATAGAAGCTATTTTTTTGCTATTCACTAAAAAGCCAATGGCAGTTAAGCTTAGAAAAAGTAGGTAATTGATCCATTGTCCTTTATAAAATCCGCCAATAGTAGAAAGTCCGTTTATATGCAGCAATTCATACAATAAATCTGATATAAACATGGAGAGCAGGGGTAATAGAAAAGCAATTTTTTTGTCTTTTACAAATAAAGAGCCAGCGAAAATTGCAACGGCAATTTGGGGGGCAAAGCCCAGAGGGCGGTCAGGAAAAATTCTATATAGGGCTGTAGCGAATACCATCAACCCAAGCGATACCAAGATATTTTTAGTTAGTTGCATTGTAATTAATTTCTATACAAAAGTAGGCGTTTATGCAATAGCTACCACGCCATTTTTACCCATGATGTGTATAATCTTATAAAGCAGGCACAAATGCCTTAAATAGGGTACAATTACCAGAAGCGGTAAGGTTATACACTGCCCCAGGCAGCATAGCAACCACTTCACCCCGCTTAAGGGCAAGTTCATTGTTAACAACCATACCGCCTGCTGTAACAATAAGTATTTCGAGTGAGCGGGTTTTATTTGAATAATTAATACTTGCTGATAGATCTATTTTGCTGATTCCAAAGTCAGGCACAGGGCAGGGATACACCAGTTCTCCAAGCTGGAGTGGATTACCCTGCATAATATTGGGAACTACTTCTTCAAACAAAGTATGTTTCATTAATTCGGCAACATCTACATATTTGGGGGTTAAGCCGGCTCGCAGCACATTATCGCTATTAGCCATTAGTTCAATATTTTGTCCCTCTAAATAAGCATGCGGCACCCCAGCTTTCTGAAAAACAGCTTCACCCGGATTCACTTTAACAATATTAAAAAAGTAAATAGAAAAAATGCCTCTATCAATATTTTCTGGAATACCGGTTTGCTCATACAGTTTAGCAGCCCACCAAGCAGGATCGGTTCTGTTAATACTATTGGTAAGTTTTAATCGCAACGCTTTTTTTACCAGCGGCATTAAGATGGCGTTTACTTCTTGTTGATCCATCTCCATCACAAACTGATACAGTGCTTTGGTTCCATTCTTCTTAAATAGGGGCAACAACACGCTCAGTTCAATATTCATCTCAATGGTATCGGCTAGAACCCCATTTTTTTTAAACCCGTGTAGTAGCCAGAATTCACTCAGGGCAACCATAACTTCGGGCTTATGATTACGATCTTTATAATTTCTATTGGGAGCATTCAAAGCAATGCCAGCCGCTTCTTCGGCATCAAATCCTTTTTCGGCTTCAGCTTTGGTGGGATGAACCTGAATTGACAGCATATCTTGCACATCTAATACTTTAAAAAGATAGGGTAATTCGCCAAATCTTTTAAATACGGTTTCACCAATGAGTTGCTCGGGATAATTATCTATTAAGTTTTTAAGTGGCAGCCATTCTTGATTTATTAGCAGAAGAGAAGGAGCCGAAGGATGTGCCCCCATCCAATATTCAGCAGAGGGTTGTTTCTCTTCATTGGGCCTGCCTAATAACTGGGGTATAAATTCAAATCCACCCCAAGCATATTGCTGTACAACGCCTTTAAGCTTACAAATCTTTTCATTAAACGTCATAATCAGGTATTTACTCCTGATAGTAACGTTGGAATAAGCAATATCTTGTATCACAAAAAGAAAATGCCACAGAATAACCAAGAAAAGGGTAAGGCGGGGGAAGATATAGCTGCGCAATATTTAATGGAGAAGGGATTTGTGATTATGGAACGAAATTGGCGGCATAGGCATTTAGAAGTAGACCTGATTGCATCCAAGGGAAAGATGCTGCATTTTATAGAGGTTAAAACCCGAACCTCACTAAGGTATGGCTATCCAGAGGAAAGTATTGGTAAAGAAAAGATGCAGTTTTTAAAGTTCGCCTCAGCTGCCTATCAATACCAGCATCCTAGTTGGAAATATATTCAATTTGATGTGGTGGCCATTTTACTTCAAGGGCAAAAAGCTATTGAGATTTTTATGATAGAAGATATATACTACTGATATTAGCACAAAAAGCAGCATAATTTAAATGGCAAGCAGCGCAAAACTTATAAATCAACTCTGAGAAAGTATCATGGAAGGGAGATATTCTGGCAAGGAGATTCTAGGCATGAAACTTGCATGATTGAGTAAATTAATTGAAAGTTATGAAGAAATTCCAGGCCATCATTCATTTTAGTATGGACGACGAGTTCATGTCGCTTGTACCTTCACACCGAACTTATATTAATCATTTAATGAATAAGGGCATTATTGACAGTTATGCGGTAAGTATGGAAACCCAAACCTGCTGGATTACCATGAATACAGATAATAGGGAAACTGCAGAAAGTCACTTAAACAAATCGCCTCTGCACAAATACTGGACATTTTCAATAGAGGAACTCTTTGTGTATGATTCTCAACATTATCGTTTACCAGCAGTTCAGTTGAATTAGGGTTTCAAAGTTAGAGGTGAATAGCAAGGGCAGTAAATTTAAATTAATGATTAGTTCGTGAATACAGCGTCGCTGTTTTTTACATAATCTTTTTCATACAAAATAT